>JASFGH010000001.1:0-34387 GCA_050123865.1 Desulfobacterales bacterium
GACATTTATGCCCAAAATTCCGAAAAAGTCGATCTGGTGGCCCTGGATATGATTATGCCGGAAATGAGCGGCAGGGCGACCTTTGAGGAGCTGAAAAGAATAAACCCCGCTGTCAGAGTGTTGTTGGTCAGTGGTTATAGCACGAACAAACAAACCGAAGAGTTATTTGAATTGGGCTGTAAGGGATTTATTCAAAAGCCTTTTGATATCATCGAACTGTCTCACAAGCTAAGAGAAGTTTTGGAAAATTAACAAGAACCTATCTCAAAAATGTGTCTAACGCCCAATTACTGCGTTGCAAACCGATTCAAAATGCTCGAATACTACCGTGTATGCTCCAATGGGCTCAGGATGATTTCAATCCGGCGGTTCTGGCGCCGCCCTTCTACAGTCTTGTTTGAAGCCACCGGTCGAAAGTAACTGTATCCCCGAGCGGACAAGTGTTGGGGTTGCAGTCGCCCCTTTTTATGCAGAAATCTTGCTACCGCCGCTGCCCGGGCAACCGATAGTTCCCAGTTACTTGGAAATCTTACCTTCAAGGATGGGCCCAGCGGCATGCTATCCGTGTGACCTTCAACCAGAACGCATTGATCATTCTGCTGCCGGATGGATTCGGCGAAAGCCAGCAGCAACGCTTTGCCCCTTTCATTTATCTTTACGCTACCCGAATCAAACAAGATCTTATCAACGAAAACCACCTTAAGAGTATCCTCCGTCTCAACAAGTTCTATTTGCTGGGCGGCTATCTCATCTTTGAGGCTGGTGGCAATGGTCTTCTTGGTGTCATCCAACAGCCCGATGACCTTATTTTGGAGTTTGATAACAGATTTGTTTTTTTCAACGGCACTGCTCAGCCGCTCCACCTCCTGGGTTAGTTTCAAATTGATATTTTTAAGGGAAGCGTTCTTAGCTTTCAGATCTGCCCGGTTTTGGTGATATGCCGTTTCTGCCTGGTGCAGGCGATCGAGTTCCGCATTCTGGCTTTGAATTCGCTGTTCAGCCTCATACAGTTGTATTTGAAAGTGCTTGAGCTCATTCTGCAGGAGCGCATTACGATTCTGCAGCTGTTGTTGATCGGCAACACAGGCCTGCAGCACAGATACGAGTAATAAAAGGAGGCCAATTGATGATCGATTCCCCATTCGCATAATTCCAATGAGCGGTGCAGTCGATAAGTGGTTGATTCGTTATTATATTTTTATATCAAAAATTTCTAATTTTTCATAATCTTATTTTACTTTAATGGTTAAGCCTGCACAAAATCGATTTTTTCGGGATTGATGATCAAACCGATTTCATCCTCAATACGGTCTTTCCCTACAGTGCGGCCTTTTTTCTTGATGTTTTACAGCCGATGATTACGTTGCAAACATAAAATATGTTAGAGACTTTAAGAATATTAATGCCGATACGGTCGACTCGGTGAATATTGAACAGTTTATGGGCGACTGGTACGTCATTGCCATTATCCCGACGTTTATCGAAAAAGACGCCTATAATGCCATTGAGTCCTACCATCTGGCTGAAGATGGGACCATCGCAACGACTTTTTCTTTTAACAAAGGGTCGTTTGAGGGCCCGCGCAAGGTTTACCGGCCGCGAGGATTCATCCGGGACAAACAATCCAATGCCGTCTGGGGAATGCAGTTTTCTTGGCCGTTTAAAGCCGAATATCGTATTATCTATCCGACCGAAGATTATTCGCAAACCGTTATCGGACGCACTAAAAGAGATTATGTCTGGATTATGGCCCGCAAGCCGGTCATGCCCGAAGATGACTACAATCGCATTTTAGATTTTCTCAGGCAAGAGGGCTACGACCTCGGCAAGCTTCGAAAAGTCCCGCAGCAGGCAAAATAGAACGGTATCACAAGGACAAAATAATGAGGGCAACTAAATTTTGGACTATACTGACATTCGCTATTCTGTGTTCGACTCTTGCAGGCGTATCCCGGGTTGAAACAGCAGAGATCGAAGGCATCAATTTTGATGATCGCTATACGATCGCGGACACCTCCCTAAAATTAAGAGGTGCCGGACTTCTGCGGGTGATGGTTTTTGCAAAAATATATGTCGCTGCCCTTTACCTGCCTGAAGATTATCCTTCTAAAATGTCGCTTTCAGATGTCCCCAAACGACTGGAAGTCGAATATCTGAGATCCATTGCCGGTAAAGATTTCGGTCCGGCCACCAACAAAAAGGTATCTGAGAATGTGGATCCGCAGATCTTTGAACAACTGCAGCCCCGTCTGGAATATCACAATTCTCTTTATCAGGATGTTAGAGCGGGCGATCGCTATGCCCTGACGTACATTCCGGGTAAAGGCACCGAGCTGACGTTAAACGGCGAGCCCAAGGGCACCGCAGAGGGGGCCGATTTTGCGGCTGCCCTGTTTTCCATCTGGCTGGGCCCCAAACCGATCAGCGAATCTCTCAAAAAAGAACTTCTGGATTTATCGTGAAATCGAGGCGTACCGAGCATATCGCCTTACGCCAAAAACTGGCCTATTCGGCTCCGGCCCTGGCGCTGGCAGTTGTCGGAATACCGGTTTACGTCTATATCCCCAAATTTTATACCGATGTTGTCGGGATCAACATCGCTGTCCTGGGCACGCTTTTATTCAGCGTGCGCATATTTGATGCCGTTACCGATCCTGCCATCGGCTACATCTCGGATCGGACCCGAACCCGATTTGGCAGGCGCCGACCCTATATTGCCATCGGATCGCTGTTTGTCGTGTTGAGCATGTATTTGCTGTTTAGTCCCCCGCAGGCTTCTGCCTATTTTGAAACCTGGTGGTTCGGCATCTGTATTTATGCATTGTTTTTATTCTGGACTGCCGTAACCGTCCCCTATGAATCGTTAGGGCCTGAAATCACCTTTGACTATCACGAACGCACCTCGCTTTTTGGCATGCGCGACGGATTTCTTATCGCCGGCACCCTCATGGCTGCCAGTTCCCCGGCGCTGGTTGCATGGGTCTTTAACCTCTCAGCGGATGCTCAGGGCGAACGCGCCAAATTTTTCTGGATTGCGGTACTGTATGCTCCGTTGTTGATCGGCTCCTGCTGGTGGTGCGTGATTGCGATTAAAGAAAAACAGGCGGCGGGGCTATTGCGGTCAACCGGCATCTGGGAGGGATTGGGCTATGTGGCCCGTAATCGGCCGTTTATCATTTTAATCATTTCTTATACCATAGCGTCCATTGGCAGCAATCTGCCGGCAACTTTGATTTTGTACTATGTCGAATATGTGTTGCAGTCTCAACTGGCCGATACGTTTCTGCTACTCTATTTTGTTACGGGCATCCTTTTTTTGCCCGGATGGATCAAACTCTCACGGCGCATCGGCAAAAAGGCGGCCTGGTTGAGTTCCATGGCAATTAACACCGGCGCTTTTATCGGTGTCTTTTTTCTGGGACCCGGTGATGCCCATATTTATGGCATCCTCGTTTTTTTATCCGGCATCGGCTTTGGTGCGACCCTGGCATTACCCTCAGCCATCCAGGCGGATGTCATCGATTACGATGAGCTGCTCAGCGGCCAAAGACGGGAAGGACAATACATCGGCTTGTGGTCGATTGCCAAAAAATTCGCTGCGGCGATCGGTGTCGGCGCAGGTTTATCGATACTCGGACTGGCGGGCTATACACCCAATGTGACCCAGACCGCCCAGGTGCAAATGACGCTGCGAATCCTGTACGCCCTGGTACCGTCGGTTTGCAATATTCTGGCCTTTATCATCGTGTTGGCCTACCCCATCAGCAGTCGAGTACACACGCAAATTCGCGCTGCGGTTGCCGAGCGCAGGGCCGGCCGAGCGGTGATAGATCCATTACAACCGGATCGAATCATTGCCTAATTTTGAATATGAGGAGCGATTTTAGTGGAAAATCTATTTGCCGTTATGGGCTGGAATTTGGCGGCTGTAGGCGGCATGATGTTTTGCGGCTGGGTTCTTAGTCTGGTCAAAAAAAATGTAACTCTGGTCGACAGCCTCTGGGGGCTGGGATTCGTTTTGATTGCCTGGATGACCTTTGGCCTTACTGACGGCTATACTGGGCGCAAACTTCTGCTGGCCGGGCTCACAACTGTCTGGGGGTTGCGGCTCAGTGCGCATTTGACCTGGCGCAACTGGGGAAAAGGAGAAGACCCCCGCTATGGCGGCTGGCGCCGGGCCAGTGGTGAGCGCTTCTGGATCATCAGTCTGTTTAAGGTATTTTTGCTGCAGGCTCTATTTCTATGGGTGATCGCGGTGGCCATCCAATACGGTCAGGCGTCGCCGCATCCGGCCCATTGGACCCGGCTCGATTTTATGGGGATGATCGTCTGGCTAATTGGATTTGTCTTTGAATCCGTCAGCGATTGGCAACTGGCACGTTTCAAGGCCGATTCCGCCAACCGAGGCAAGGTGATGGACCGCGGTCTATGGTATTATTCGCGACACCCCAATTATTTCGGGGAGAGTTTAATCTGGTGGGGATTGTTCCTGATCGCGTTGTCCACGCCCTACAGCTGGTGGACGGTAATCAGCCCATTGATCATCACTGCAGTTTTGCTAAAGATGACCGGTATCCCTCTAATGGAAAAAACCATTGTCGATACTCGACCGGGCTATGCTGATTATATCCTGCGCACCCCGGCATTTTTCCCCTGGTTTCCCAGAAAGGAGGACTTATGAGCATATTGACCGAGCTGGCCGAGCGCAGATGGTTGCCGGATCCATTGATTCGGTACGGCATTCGACTTCTGGATAAACAGCGTCTGCAAATGGAAGACAAAGGCGATGTCGAAGCCCAACGAGCCGCTTTGGCGCAGTTTATCGCCGATATGCGTCAAAGCCCCATTGCGGTTCAAATTGAAAAACCCAAAGAACAACACTACGAAGTTCCGCCGGCCTTTTTCAAACGGGTGCTCGGTCAACATCTAAAATACAGCGGCTGTCTCTGGGATGCGGACACACAAACGTTGGATGAAGCCGAAGCCCGGATGCTGGCCATTACAGCGGACCGCGCCCAGCTGGCAGATGGGATGAACATCCTGGAACTGGGTTGTGGTTGGGGTTCACTTTCGTTGTGGATGGCTGAAAATTATCCTGCCAGCCAAATCATTACCGTCTCTAATGCCAAGCCCCAGGCGGAATTCATCCGAGCGGTCTGCCGGCAAAGGCAGCTTACCAATTTAAAGGTCATCACCGCTGATATGAACGACTTTGATACAAATGTAACATTTGATCGCGTTGTTTCGGTGGAAATGTTTGAGCACATGCGCAACTGGCCAAGGCTCCTCGAGCGGATCTCGAACTGGTTGCATGCGAATGGCAAATGCTTCATCCATATTTTCACCCATCGCCGATTTGCCTACACCTTTGAAGAAAATAGTCAAAGCTGGATGGGCGATCATTTTTTTACCGGCGGCATGATCCCTTCAGACGATTTGTTGCTCTATCTGCAGGATCATCTGCAGGTTAAGGCCCACTGGCGGGTAAACGGCACCCATTACAGTAACCCGGCTGAGGCCTGGCTGAACAATCTGGATAAAGGTCGGAAAAAAATAATGCCGATTCTAGAAAAAACCTATGGGCCAGATAGAGCTAAACGCTGGCTACAGCGCTGGCGCATATTTTTCATGGCCTGCGCTGAGCTGTGGGGCTATCGCAGTGGACAGGAATGGATTGTATCTCATTACCTATTGAAGAAAAGATATTAATTTGACGATTAGCTTAAACTAATCAAGCGCTTGGGTAAATAAGATTATATGCGCTTATTCCGCAGGGCGGCTACCGCAGCGACGGCAGGTTTAAGTGTAATGTAAAGTATCAAGATCAGAAACGGACAGATGACCGCCCATGAGAAAATCGCATAAAGCGTTAGATTCCATAGGCTGGTCATGCTGCCCCAGAAGTCATTTTTTAACATAAGGATTAAGTTATCAGCGCTGACCAGAAGACTACCCTGATCAAAAAGCCAGCTGCCAGCACTGTAGAAAGGCGCCAGTAAAATCAGCTGAGCCGGATAGACCACAAAATTGACGATTTGGATGGCTGGTAGATTCAGCCGTAAAAAATATGCTGCTAACGTACACAGCAGGGTTGTCATTCCCAGCACTGGAAAAATACCCAGTGTCACCCCCACCGATAGGCATAAAGCAATCTTACGCCGACTCATCCCATCTTTCAGCATTGAGCTGATTATGGTGAAGCTCTTAGTTTTTATTCGGCTGATCATCATTTACTTAGCAAATATTGACATTAAAGTTACATTTTCAAGTTTAGTTATCCAAAGCGGCTTGAATACGGATATACTCGCCAAGATTGTTTATGGTCAATAGGCCGACCAAACGCTTGTCACGTGTTACCGGCAAGATGTGACAGTTACACTCCTTTAATTTACTAAATGCGGTTTCCAGTATATTGTAGGCGTCGACTGTCGTAAAATGATGTTGCATCGCTTCAGATACTGGCGACCGCTGACCATTTCTTGATAAAGCCGCAAGTAAGTCAGACTGGGTTAAAACGCCCTCAACCGAACCGTTGTCCATAACAGGAAAGTCCTTTTGCGTTCCGGCCGATGTCAGCTCAACGACCTGCTGAAGCGTTTGATTGCGGGTTAACGTTTCAAAATTGGTTAACATCGCGTTGGTTACGGGAATGCCAGAGATGGCTGATTTCATCTGCGTCCCGCCAGAGCCACCCATAATTTTTGACTGGGCTTATCCGGCATCTTTTCCAGACGCGCGACACCGCCGATGGGCAGCAAAATGATGTCACGGGTTTTAATCCCGTATTTTTTGGCTTTTAATGCGTGCCCGAGCTCATGCAGGACAACGCAAGCAAATATGACCAGAATAAACGCAACACCCGCTACGGCAATTGTCCATCAGATGCTTGATGATGTACGCTTTGATCCAAAATGAGGCGTAGTATGAAAGTTTAACATTTTTTTCCGGGTTAAATTTTTCAACCGCCCTGATAAGTCCAAGGTTTCCTTCCTGAATCAAGTTGAGCAGATTTTGCATCCAAAGACTGCTGTAATCCATAGCAATCTTAACGACTAACCTGAGGTTTGACGTCACCAGCGTTTGAGCCGCCTGCTTGTCACCAAGCTCCTTTACCTGCTTGAACAACGCCTGCTCTTCGCTTCTGGTCAGCAGCTGATATTTGCTGATCCCGATCAGGTAGCGTTGAAATGTATCCGTGTCACCAGAAGCCTTTTTCACGCCGCCTTTCGGAGCAGAATTAAAGGATGGAGCAGGTTCTAAACGTTCTGAATTAAGCGATTTATCCTGCGATGTATCATCATAAGTCTTCGACATTCCACCGGATTCTACTTGCATCTCGTTGAACATGCCAACTTCCTTTTTAGGTTGCAGCTCGAAACAATTAATGTTGCCTTCAAGACAGTAAGGTAGTTGTATTACATTAAAGAGATGATATTGATTGCCCGTCAAAGGGACGGGCAATACTTCGAGCGAGGCAGAAAAGTTCGGCCTACCATACTAACCTTTCTGGTTATGATCGTAACTTTTGCCGACGCCATGCATTTTCGGAAAAGTATTCCATTCACTTTCGCTGATGGAGCCGTCATTATCCATATCCAGGGCATTGAAGCTCCAGCGCAACTGCTCAGAATGGTATGCTGAGTATTCCTCAAACGAGACCATTCCATCTTTGTTACTGTCCATATCGCCTAGACCGGCGTTAAACATCGAATAACCGTGATGACCTGCGTTGACGGTTGTAGCCGCGCCGATTAGCGGGGCGATAGCTGAAAGAATGGCAAATGCAGGTATGATCAATGCGATATTCATAATTATCTCATATATTTAAGTAATCAAATGGATTTTTTGCTTATATTTTGTTTATATTTTGATTAGATTCTTAGATCTGCCCGCACCGGCCCGGCGCGGTCAATAAGATGCGAGAGATGGAGCTTCAAATTAAAACTTGCGCAGAATTAGCAATATATGTGTTGCGGCAGGATAAATGGAAGGCCTGGACGTCTGGATGAGGACTGGTTGATTTTGCTGAGGAGAGAATTAATATAAGAACAGTTATCGATGAAGCCACTTGGAGTTTTGGATATTCGCAATGATTTCAAAACGCATTTTGAGGAAATCGGCATTATGCGCCCTGAGTCTGGGCGTGATATATACCCTCGCCTGCACATATTTGTGGGCGCGGCAGGGCCATTTTATCTTTGAGCCCCGACGAGAGATAAAAAAAACGCCGGCTATTCACCAACTTCCTTACGAAGATATATACGTGGCCGTAACGGATGGGAACGGAAACCCGGAACATATTCATGGATGGTGGATCCCGGCTGACCCGCCTGAGGCCAAAGTGCTGCTGTACCTTCACGGCAGTGCTCTCAATGTCGGTGCCAATGTTGATGCGGCCCGGCGATTCAATGAGATCGGATATTCGATTTTTCTGGTATCCTATCGCGGATATGGCCTTAGTGATGGAGAATTCCCAACCGAAGAGCAAATGTACAGCGATGCCTACGCGGCCTGGAATTATCTGGTCCATCAAAAAAGTATCTCCCCCGCAAGGATTTTCATTTACGGCCATTCAATCGGGGGTGCCATTGCCATTGATCTTGCCGTAGGTCACCCGGAAGCGGCCGGATTGATTGTGGAGGCATCGATGACGTCCATTATCGATGTGGCACGTCTTCAAAATACCTATCGATTTTTTCCGCTGGAACTCATTGTCGATCAAAAATTTGATTCCCTCTCGAAGGTCGGGCAATTAGAGCTGCCGGTATTGTTTATCCATGGCACGCAAGACACACGGGTTCCGCCTGAAATGAGCAGCCGTCTGTATGAAAATACGTTGTCACCGAAACGCATAAAATTCATCGATGGCGGCGGCCACAATAATTGCGGTACGGTGGGTGGCGAAGACTATGTGCGCACCATCATGGAATTCGAGACGCTTGTCAGCCAGTTTTCATAGACACCATCTGCCGGCAGGACGCCCTTCCTTATATCTCGTGAACGATCTCGTTTAATCGCCTTTTTTCACGACAATTCTTTCAGCTGAAAACAAATCTGGAAGTTCTCCATTCAGACAAGCCACCTGGCAATAAAATAACCAGCAATGGCAACGGCCGTGCAAAGCGCCATCCCCCAGATGATATCGACCACCACGATGTTCAGGGGCCAGTCTTTGAGCAGGGCTAAATTGGTGAGCTCATAGGTCATGTATGTGAAGAATCCAAAAAGCGCGCCGTACAGCATCGCGTGCTGCCATGAATCTCTGGTCACCGCGGGTATAGTGGCAAATATGAGAATCCCGGCAATGTAGAGGAGATAAAAAAGGATAGCAGCCGGCCAATTGACATTCGGGCTTAAAATATAGCCTAAATTTCTCTGATAAAACCCCTTGGCAATAACGCCCAGCCAAATCAGGTCAATAATGAAAAATACCGGTACGGTCAGAACATAGAGTTTTAAATAGAATAAGACGTTCATGTAAACCTCATCAAAAGGGCTGTTGTATCAATTATAAAACCCATGGGATGACTATTTTGCCGGGTTATCAAATGCCGAGCGCAAGCGCTCCACGCGTCGCCGGTTGACGCCAAAATCGTAATAGCCCGACCGCGATGCGGATCTCACATGGATGATGGGCTGCTGGGCAGAAAAGTAAAATTCGACATCATCGACAAACCGAAAGATCAGCGAGCGAAATTCGGCATGGAGAATTTTTTTTTCGACTGATACCAGGCGCACGCCCCGGGACTTCTTCAGGATGTCGATTAGCTTTTGCCGGGCATTTTCAAAGCTCCCCCTATACACAAAGGGTTTGATGAAATGCTGATCATCATTGCTCAGCGAAGAAACGCAGTTTGGGGAGTTCGGGCAGGGCTGCAATTTATCAGCATTGGTCACTGTGTCCGCTGCAACATGCGTGGTTCCGAATAGAACACACATGAAGATTGAAACATCTTTTAAGATCACGTTTTTCATACGGGTATAATCAAGGTGGGAATTTCGGTGCATTTTATCACGCGGTCAGCAACACTGCCAAAGTCAAAATGTGCTTCGCTGCCCCGGCTGGCCATAACGACCATGTCGATGTTTTCTGTTTCAATTAATTTGAGGATCTCTTTGGCAGGGTCACCGACACTGATGTGGCGAAAATAAAGCGGACACGCGTTTAAGAATTTCTCACAAATCTCATCCAGCCGCCCTTCAGCAGTCTGCTTTTCCCATTGCTTCATTTTTTCGATATCTTCAGGATCATTGTGACCGTAAGAGGCCCCGACGGCGGGGTAGTCTTTGAGCACATAGAGAATATGAATCTCTGCGATATATTTTTCAGCCAAGGATGTGACCACAGGCAGTGCTTTAGCAGCATTTTCAGAAAAATCTGTTGGCCACAAGATCTTTTTTATTTCCATCGTTTTGATCTCCTCCGTTTTATTAAATGTCAGCTAATTTTCACAGTTTAATCAGAAACATAAATGCCGTTTGCTAAATTAATAACATGTTGGGGTTTAGCTTTGATAAGTCATAATAAGCATTTCTCTGCTTACCACCAAATAGAATTTTTACGATAGTGTTCAGCCGCAGTGAAATATCAAAAGATCAATCTTTTCTGGATACGCCAGGATGTGTAATCGGTTCGGGTGAGAATTGAGGTTTGTGGTGGTCCAGCGGCATTCACTCAGCCAAGGAAAGGAGGTAAACTTAACTGAAACTGAACCACCACCACAACGGAGGCTTATGACATCTATACAGAGATGCAAGCGCATTAAAAGTTACATTTATTGCCAAATTAGGTGCAATATTCTGAGCTCGCCGCTGTCTCGTTACTTTCGGTCATTTTTGTAAATAAATCCCTGATATCGATCAGAAAAGCCATGCAGTGGGCGCCAAACCACCAGATTTCGACCAGTATTTGCAGCAGATCGGTATCCAAACAGTCATCGATAGGTTCTTCTTTCCATCAAAATTTATCTTGCGGCTAAATCAGGGATCAACGACTCCCGCCGGCACATGGGTTTGGTAAACAGCATCTGCACATCGCCAATGTAGCACTCCGCGAAACCCGCTTCGCAATAGCTGAGATAAAAATCCCACATGCGAATAAACGCCTCTGAATAGTCCAGCCCTTTGACATCATCAATGTTTTTAAAGAATTGCTCCCGCCAGCAGGCCAGGGTTTTGGCATAATGCGGCGTGATATCTTCCAGATGAAAAAGACGCAGGTCGGTCACTCTGGCAATCGAAGATGCAATCGCTGCGATGGACGGAATGCAGCTGCCCGGAAAGATATAGCGCTTGATGAAGTCAACCGAGTGCTTGTGGCGCTCATACACCTGATCGGCGATGGTAATGGCTTGCAGCAGCATCATGCCGTCCGGTTTGAGCAGCCGACTGCAGGATTTGAAATAGACATCTAAATATTGATGCCCGACAGCCTCGATCATTTCGATCGAAACCAGTTTACTGTATTTCCCCTTCAAATCCCGGTAGTCTTTCTTCACCAGCTCAATGCGATCGGCAACGCCGGAATCGGCAATGCGCTTTTTGGCCAGTTCGAATTGCTGGTCGGAAATTGTCGTGGTGGTAACGCGGCAGCCGAAATTTTGAGCCGCATAAATGGCAAAACCGCCCCAGCCGGAGCCAATTTCGATTATGTCATCATGGGGGCCGAGTTTAAGCTTGCAGCAGATGCGGTCGTATTTGGCAAGCGAGGCGTCTTGCATACTGCTGTCGTCGCTTTCAAAAATGCCGCAGGAATAGGTTAGGGTTTCGTCTAAGAACAATCGATAAAAATCATTGCCCAAATCATAATGAGCCACGATGTTTTTACGACTGCCGCCACGAGTATTTTTTCGCAAAAAATACCAGATTTTATGAAAGGGAGTTGATATCTTCGACCAGCCCTTATCCAGGCGTTCAAAACTATCGTGATTTAAGGCCATAATCCGCAGTGCAGTTGTCAGATCGTCTGCCGACCACAAACCGCTCATGTAAGCTTGTGCCGTGCCGATGCTGCCCCCGAGGATGGCTTTGCTGTAAAATCGCGGATGATAAACGTTAATGACCGCCTCTAATGGAAAAGCAGTGCTGGTTCGACCAAAAACATAACGCTGCGGGCCTTCAAAGATGGTGATTTGACCCCGCTTTAGTTTGCGCAGAATGCCAAAAAGAAGTTTGCGCGCCAGCCCGTCCGTCGGACGCGTCTGGAGGTTTTCCAATGCCAGTGCATCTGATGGCATAATTGATGTCGTCATCGTTGATACCTTCCTCCTGCATAATGTCGTTTCTTGGGATGAACAAACACAGGGGTCTTTTTGAGCAATAACCGCAGCGCCTGCCAGTAGATCATGGTGGTGACCTTGGCCGTCATCAACGGATATTTAAGCAGTACATCGGTCAGAGCCCATTGACTGATCTCACGACGTTTCAAAGCCAGACTGGCATCAAATAGCAATTGTTCTTTCTCATAGTCGATCATATGGACGCGGATCGATGTATCGGGTTCGCGAAAGCGCCAATCATAATCGATATTCATATCGATAAACGGCGAAACGTGAAAAATCTTAGCAAAACGATGCCGCCGCCAGTTTTTGACCGGATGTTCGCTATCCTCGCGGTCTAAAACGTAGCAGTGAACTTCACCCCAGGGCGTGTTGTGTATTTCAACAATTATGGTTTCAACACTTGAATCGGTTTTATCGTAGCAGTAGTAAAAACTGGCCGGGTTGAAGCAATAACCGAAATAGCGTAAGTGGGTCAGCATCCGAATCGGCCCCCCGGGTGTACGCCCGGTCTTTTCGGCAACCAGACCTCGAACCGCCACGTCGATCGGCTGCTGCGGATCGCCAAAATGATCTTTACGTCTAAAATAGGCGATGTTCGGCCGCTGATATGACCAGAGCGGATGGCCATCAAACACATGGGGCAATTCTGCCAGATCTAAATACATAAAAAACAGGCGGTACCGGAACATATTCGGCCTTGGCCTGGAACGGCGATGCCGAACAGAGCCCTCGTAAATGCAACTATGCATGCGTCATCCTTGCAAACATACCGCTTTTGCAGCTAAACTCTACAAAAATAAGCACAAAATGAATTTCGTCAGCAGGGTGATAGATTTTATTGCCGGACAAGCAGGATTCACAGTAGCCCGGCCAGTATCTGAATCAACTTCATTTAGAACTGATATTAGAGAGATTTTCCGAAATGTTTTCCAACTACCAACGCACTATTGACCCCATCCTCGTGAAATCCATATCCCCAGTAAGCGCCGCAGAAATAGGTTCGCATGACACCGTTGATCTCCTCATGGCGATTTCTGGCAGCCAGGCTTTTGGGGTTATACACCGGATGATGGTAATGCATTTCTTTGATTTTCTTGGTCGGATCAACGGTGTTCGGCAAATTAAGGCTAACACAGTATTCGACCGGCGCCCCCAGGCTTTGCAAAATATTCATATCGTAAGTAAGGGCCACCCGTCCGGTCTCGGCTCGTGGAATATGGTAATTCCAGCTGGCCCAGGCCGCCTTTTTACTGGGTAAAACCGACTCGTCTGAATGCAGGACTGCATGATTGTCTTGATAGGGAATGGCTCCCAGGATTTCCTTTTCATTATCTGACGGATCTTCCAGCATAGCCAGCGCTTGATCACTATGGGAGGCAATGACCACCTGATCAAAGCGCTCTGGCTGACCATTTGCAGTCTGCACGCTAACATGGTCCGCATGGCGCCGGATGGATTTTACCGGGCAATTCAGACGGATGTGGTCGGCAAAAGACCGGGTCAATGGCCTTACGTATTGTTTTGAGCCCCCTTTGATAACCAGCCATTGAGGTTGGTTGCGCACATTTAAAAAACCATGGTTTTTAAAAAACTGCGCAAAATAAAGCGCCGGAAACTCATTGAATTTAACCGGATCAGCCGACCAGATGGCCTCGCCCATGGGAATGATAAAATGCTCGATAAACAGCCGCGAAAACTTTTTGGCGGTCAAAAAATTTTCGAGTGTCAACGTGTAGTCATCGGTTTTCAAAAGGTCTTCGGATTCGCGTCGAAATTTAAAAATATCGTATATCATCCGATAAAACGCTGGCCGCAGCAGGTTCTGGCGCTGGATGAAAAGTGAATTCAAGCTGCTGGGGCTGAATTCCAATCCGGTCTTTTTACACTGCACGCTAAAGCTCATATTGGAAGGTTGCCAGGCAATACCCAGACGCTTCATTAACCGAAGAAAATTGGGATAGGTTTTCTCGTTGAATACAATGAATCCGGTGTCCACCGCATATGTTTCGCCATCTAAGCTAACATCGATGGTATGCGTGTGACCGCCGACATAGTCTTCGGCTTCAAATACAACCAGTTCATGCTCATCACTGAGCAGGTAGGCAGCCACCATGCCGGCTATACCAGTTCCGACAATAGCGATTCGCATTTAGGCCTCTCTTTGATAAATTCGCATTATTGAGAAGTTAACCCGTGCCGGCAACCACCCTATTTCGGTTCCGCAAGCCTTCCGGCAAGCCCCGCAGATCCCAGACAATGCCCATCCATGAGAAGATCTTGAGGAAATAGTAGGTGATATCAATTTCCCACCAGTAAAACCCCTGGCGCACGGTGATGGCATAATGATGGTGATTGTTATGCCATCCTTCACCCAATGTAATCAGCGCTAACAGGGCATTATTGCGACTGGTATCCTGGGTATTATAGCGTCGGCTGCCGAACATGTGATCAAAGGAGTTAATGGTCACTGTGCCGTGAAAAAGCGCCACTGAAGAAATAAAAAAGCCCCAGATGAGCAACTGCAGGCCGTTGGTTCCCAGTTGAGGCGTATAAATCTTAAGAAGATGGCCGCCGACAAACAAGGCGACCGCCAAAAGAATGGGGATGACAATGTCAAAACGATTGATCCAGCGCAGCTCCGGAAACCGGGCCCAATCTTTGACATATTGCATTTTGGTTGGAAAATTCGCCGGGGACGTCAACCACCCGATGTGGCTCCAGATAAATCCATGCTGGCGGGGCGAATGGATATCTTTTTCTGTATCTGCGAAGCGGTGGTGATGGCGATGATGCGCTGCCCACCACAGCGGCCCGCGCTGGACGGAAGAATTGCCAGAACCGATTGGTTTTAAACGTGTTATGGGAAAAATAACGATGGTAGAATCCGGTGATGGCAAACATGCGAATAAAATAAAGCACCACTGCCGTTACAACGGCAAACCAGCTCCATCCTACCCAGATGACGCCCAGGCACATCAGGTGCATGATGACAAACGGCAGGATGCGAAACCAATCGACTTGTTTGAGGTCGGTGCTGGAGGTTACTTCGGCCGCTGCCTCGGTATCGAACCAGCGCCAGAGGGCCAGCGGAAGAGTAGATTTTTTTTCAGAATGCTTTTCAGTGCGCATATCTAAAACTTTTGTAAAGTAAAAGCCGACAACACATTTAAACATTGGAAGCTATTTCAGGAAGGGTATCGCACATAGTTAATTAATTTTCACGAAAATAACAACACTTAATACAGGTTGACATGAAGAGGAGAATCAAACCAGGTTCAGCGATCAGAATGGCACCGCAAGAAGATTTGAATTCAATTTTTGTCGTGCGTATTACCTGAAAGTCCTTACAGCGCTCATACCTCCATCAACATGAATGATCTGACCGGTCATCCAGGCACTGGCCTCCGACAGCAAATGGACGGCGACCTGAGCAATTTCTTGCGGTGTTCCGATGCGCTTTGCCGGATGACGCTCTGCGGAAGCCTTGCGTTTTTCTTCACTGGACAATAGGCCCTGTGCCAGAGGTGTATCCGTTAGTGAAGGCGCAATCGCATTCACACGAATACGGGGTGCAAATTCAGCCGCCAAAGAGCGGGTCAAGCCCTCCACCGCCGCCTTGGCGCCGGCGACGGAAGCATGGAAAGGCATGCCTATTTTGACAGCCACGGTGCTGAACAGAACAATAGCAGCTCCGGTTGTCGATTTTTTTAAGCAACGATGCCATCCAACACGTCCGGCAGCCCTTCGAAATTAAGCGAATCCGCCTGCACATCGAGCGTTAGATGATGCAAACCGTCCAGATGGGTTAAGGCATCATTGGAACGCGACCCCACATAAACGGTGCTATTTTTTTTGTGGAGCGCTTTGGTAATCTCCAGACCGATACCGGAGCTGCCGCCAACGATATAAAAATTTTTTGTGTCCATGTGCTCCCTCCTCAAATGATCGGCCAGCGATGGTCAAGTGGCGACGGAAAATTGAGTGATGACAAACCGATCTGTGATTATAAATTTCGCGTTTATTGATTTTTTTTGCGCATCTCATTTTGGCGCATGGACATCGAATCGATCAATTCAAAAACGTCTGTCAAATTGACCCGATTGTGACGCTTTAGCTTTACGATCCCATCTTTGCCCACCAGAATCAGGGTGAATGAACGTTGCGGTACGGCAAAATGATCTCGAATCGAATTCTCCGTCTGCCGGTCTAACGGCGTAGTGTTCATTCGAGATGGACCCTGCTCAAGAATCTCAAAAATTACCAGATCGCGATCTTCAACTTCAAAAGGTTGATTTGCGATTTCGCTCTGCAATCTATTAAAAAGTGAATTGCTCGCATCCGGCGTAAACAGAAAGAGCAATCGATTCTTCCACTGGAATGGTTTTAAATCCATTGGCAACGCATCCTTGCGATCATGAATCAATAGGGCTGACGACATGATACCAGCAACTATCAGCACCCTCGTATATTGAGTGAATCTTTCCATCTTTTAAAATCCATTTGCAAATTTGGGTTTACTGCCCATAATTGGGTATACGATAAGTCAATGCGTGGCATTGTAAAGTTTTATAGATCAAATCACCTTACGGAACAGTCCGCAGGAATATGTTAAATCCTATGAAAAAAATCACCATTGGGTTTTCGATTCATCGACCGGAAATCATCGGCCTGACTGCAGATTTAATGCAGGCTCACGAGGCCCTTTTTTTGGAAGAGCCGCCCCAGGCAGGCTTTCAGCAGATGCTGGCAGGAGCCCTTTCGGTTGAAGAATATCTATTGCCGGTGGATATTGAATATCCGGTGTTCAGCCGCCAAATGTGTCGGCTTTTGCGTAAAATGCATGCTGAGGGGAAAAAGATCTTTCAAGTGGAGCCGTTTTTACAGCACCTGCTAACTGTTCATGAGTTTTTCGCCCAGGGACATCGTCCAGAGGAATTAGCAGCGGGTTCGCCAGAAGAACAGGTATATACAGCCGAAAGGGATGCCACCAGGGCCCTGTTGGACTATTACCAGATTGTCATTAAGGGTACATTCGAAGAGACCATCGAGGCGGTCATGCGCTTTGCCCGCGCCGATGCCGCCCGCTTCCGCTTGCGTGATGTTCTGCGCGCCCGGGCCCTGGCCGAAGCCATCACCCGGTATGCATCCGCGTTCATCGAAGCCGGGTCGATTCATTACGGTCTATATCTGCAGCTCAAAAAAAAGCTGACCAAGCATGTCCATATCAAACCCGTATTTATCGCCCACAAAGCGCTGCAAACCATCGGCGAGCGCGGCCATTTGTATGGACCGGGCGATCAGTTAACGCTGAGCTACATCCTGCATGCCAACAGCAAGGACACTCAAGCCGACGCATTGCTGGCAGCCCGCTCGTTGGTTTATTCAAAGCTTGTCCAAAAAGAGGAGCTGTCAGCTGATTTGGAAACATTTCCGCACATTCGCAACGAACTTGCTTGTATTCAAACCGTCCAGCGATTGACTTTGGGGGATTGCAAGCGTTTATTTCCATTGCTCCGTCGCACAAAAAGCGTTAACGTCCGACATGTGGTCGAAGATTATCTGGTGCGCTTCAAAAAACAGTTGCTGCCTACAATAATTGACTTGTCCAATTAATCCAGCGCCAAGGAGAATATCGTAAATATGAAACCGATACCGTTTAATCCCCAAAAAGACCTTGCGCCCATGGTATTTAGCTCCCATATTTGTCAATTGGCACAAGAGATTAAAAGTCTGGGAATCGATTGGCAGCCGCACGTAGGATGTTTTGTATGGGACCCGGAGAACACGATCGAGGTCGATTCGCCTTTCCCGCATCGCATCTATTTTATCTTAAGCATTCCGCGATTTATCGACATCTTCGTCAGCCGGGAAGCCATTGTTGAAAAGCTGGTGTGGCTGCCGACTTGGCATCAGGCCCGCTTGCTTTGCCAGCAGCTGAACGTACCGGATGATGACGTAACCCATATCTGGCAAAGCCAGACATCTCTTTCAGCGGGTGAAGAGCTGCATAAAATCTATGAACTGATTATCAATGCCCTGAAAAAGGGGCAAAGGTGACTGGAGGGATAAGGGCTGTGCCAACATCACAATTGAATACGCGAATCGAACAACTGTGTGAAGACCTCATTGCTGAACAACGGGGTGATCCGGCTGCCTTTCCGGCTGAACTCAACCAGGTGGTATTTCGTGTTTATCGAACATTTATTGCTGGCTATCTTATCTTTGTACGGCAAAACGAGTCCAAACCGGTAGACTGGTTACCCGAAAAGCTTGTTATTGATTGGGAGCTGGTTGACGGCATGCGCCATTTTTTCTCTGACTATCAGCATATCATCAGATCTTTTTTAAACTTAAACCGGCAACTTAACCCGCTTCGTAACATAGACAGAGACAAACAGCCTGGATTGTACCGGGACCTGGTTTCCGAAATAATTGCCAGCACGGCTTAGAGAACATGTCGATCATCTGCGCTTAAAGCGGATCGCGCAGTGCTTCGGCGTAACCCGTCAATTCTGCGTACCCGTCCGCCTTTAGAGGTTTTTTTGCGGCCGTACCGGTTGCCGCTACGCTACCTTCCCAGTAAATAATGCCCGTGCTTGCCGTTGTGACCATTTCCTGATCGAGTAAATTGGCAGCAATGTTCAGTTCAATCGCAAGCGGCGCGATATTCAGCCGCCAGGCCACCGGATAAACCGCGCCGGATCGGGGGCTTTTCCACTGGTCCAGGACAGTAACCCTAAAGTCTTTTCCGGTTAGATGCCGGGCAACCCCCCATCGATCAATAAAGGTTCCACTGGATGCCGGGTTTAACTGCCCGTTCTGGTCTCTGAGCATGTACAGCATGAGCTCGGTTTGATCGGACAGCTGCAAGCTAAACCAGTCCCAGCCGACAATGTCCGCCTCTAATGATGCCGTACTGTATTCATGGTCCATCCAGCTCAGGCCTTCAACGGAAAATGTCTTGTCGTCGATCCTCAAAATTCCATTGGTTATCAGGCGCGTCAGCGAATAATAACAGCTTGCCCTTTCGGCAGTCGACCCCTTGCGGCTGTACCCCGCCTGCCCGTGTAAGGCGGGCGGCTTGGCCGGCTGCAACCTCAGCTCGAATGCAAAATCCGCCGTGCGCGCTTTTAGCGTGTGGCTGTCAGCACCGATGGTGGCCGACCAATCTTTGATAAATACAGTCGTTTCAAATGCTGTTTGAGCGATGCCTGCCATATCCAAAGCACCTCTGGCCATTTGTTCGGTATGGCGGTGCTTTTTTTTATTCAGATCTGATATGGCGGCATGCCCGGCATAAATCTGCTGGGTGCGCCAGGCAGACGATGGCCGCGGCCAATCCTGAATGCTGTCGCTTGGGCTCATCTGGTTGCGAAAAAACGTTAACTGGAAACCATAACGCTCGCCTGATTCAGTTTGTAAATTGCCGGTATAATACCACCATTCGATGCGGTACCCCGGATGGGGTCCATGGTCTTTTGGGAATGTTAAATGACAGGGCTCGGTGACCGCTAAAAAGCCCTCCTCCTCTGCAGCCATCACTTGATGGCCGGTTACGGCAGTCATCAGAAAAAGACACGCAAGCGCAAAGGCAATTTTTACAGATCTTTGCTTCATCTTTTTTATGATCATCTAACCTTAATTATTCACTACATGTTGCGGCTTTTTAATGCAATTATTGTCCTTCTGCACAATCGCACCAGCATCAGCGGTTCAATGTAAAATAAAAAGTCTGCTCTGGTCTGCGTACGTCTGCGGTTAATTTTCATCGCTCACGCAAAAGTGTCGCCGGCGGTTTGCGGAAAACCATATTGACCGCCGGCAGGGCCGCAGCCAGAGCCGTCATAATAATTAACGGAATCGACAACACCAGAGCGTTCCAATCCACGCTGTAGATAAATGTCCAGCCAAATGATTGACGATTTACCACATAGACCAGCAAATAAGACAAGATAAATCCACAAAAAATGCCGGCCAACTCCCCGATGACAACCAAAAAAGCGGCTTCCCAAAATATCATGCGTCGAATCTGCCGAAAACTGGCGCCAACGGCAAACAGGGTGTTTAGCTGACGGGACCGTTCCAGCACCAGAACGGTTAGGGTGGTGGCAATGCCCAGGGCGGCAATCACCAATGCAATCAGCAGTAAAACCGTTGTCACCGCAAATGTTTCGTCAAAAATTCGCAGTACCGCACCGCGCAGTCCCTTACCGCTGTACATATCGACTTTATCACCCATGCGGTCAATAATATCGTTGCGGAGCTTGGCAACCGCTTTATCTAAATCCTGCGCTCGGTCTTTGAAGAAAAAGCGCAATCCGCCCACATACTCCTGGTGATACCGGTCGTTAAATTGCGCAATGGAGTAAAAAACTACACCACCCTGAGTGCGATAATCACGCACGATGCCCAAAATGGGCAGTTTTACACGGGATTTTTCGATCTGAGCCTCGAAGACATCGCCAATGGTCAATCCGGTGCGATTTGAGAATACCTCTGACACAACAACGCCCTCACCCCGCTTGAGCATCGGACGAATGGTTTCCGGATCCCCTTTCAACCAGAAAAAAGATGCATAGCGCATAAATCGCTGCATATCCAACAGCTCAAACTCATAGGGAAACTTGCCGTAGCTTAAAAAAAACCGTCGATTGGGTAAAATGTCCACTTCAGATTTATAGTTCCGCAGATAATCCATAACCTGATGGTGGACCGGAAAACGAAAACGATTTATTTCCCCCATTTTGGATGTTAAAAATAAATCCCCTTTGATGGTCTCATAGGTCCAATATTCCACTGTCTGACGAAAGCTGAAAATCATGATAACCAGCGCCGCAAATAAGGCCACCGCTGTGATCAAGGCGCCTACCGAGACCGCCGTGCGCGCCCCGCTGTCACGAACATAGCGACTGGCAAGATAGGCCGGTATACCGATCCGCTTGAACAGCAAAGATGATAGGCTTTGGCTGACCCTTTGCAAAGTCCATGGCGCCAGGAGCGCAAAACCGACAAACAGCAGAAAAATAGCCAAATATCCGGGTAGCGGCATATCCAGTACTGCGGGAAGCCGGGATAAAGGCACTACCAGCAGGATACAGACTAGCCCCCCGAAGGCAAGCTGACGGGGAGATGATCGTGACCGCACACCCAGTTGTGAAATCTCCAATGCTTCTTTGGGGGGCACCTGCCTGGCCTCCCGAGCGGGCTGATAGGCCGCTAGAATCGAAATGCCAACGGTAACAACAAAACTAAAAACAACTTCAGCCACACTCAACGAAAGGGCATCTACTTGCACACGCACAAAAAGGGTGGAAATGGTTTGACTGACGCCGTGCAGCAGATACTTGATTAAAAAATTGCTGAGGGGAATGGCCAGCAGCCAGCCCGCGATTCCCAGAAACGCGCCCTCGGCTAAAAAAATGAAAAAAACGTGATGGGCCGAAGCGCCCGTGGCCCGCAGAACTGCCAGTTCATGCCGACGGGAAGCCGCATTCAGGGCCACCAGGCTATACACCAGAAACATCCCCACAAACAGAGAAGCAAAGCTCAGGATAGAAAGATTGAGCTGATAAGACCTGATCATCGCCTGCCCGCTTTCGCGCGCGGCAGTCGGCGGATTCAGCAGAACACCTTCAGGTAAAAGTTGTTCAACAGCCGCCAGGTCCCTTGAATGGGCAGATGGCGCCAGCCGCAGATCGATTCGATCGACTTTGCCAAACAACCCGGTAAATTCCTGAAAGGTGGCAATGTCAGTTATGGCAATCCGGCCGCCTTCAGCCAGCGACAGCCCGCTGGATTCCAGCATCCCTAAAATCCCAAAGCGTGCTTTTTGGCGTGCATGCTCTAGAACGAGCGTGTCACCGGAGGTGCGCTTTAATTGACGGACCAATGGTTTACCCAAGATAAGCGTATAAGGCTCTCTTAATAAGTCCAACCAGACAGCACCCTGTTGACCGTTCGGATCATCAATGCGCCATTGACGCATGGGCTGATCCAAGATCGGATCAAAACCGATCAGCAAAAACGGCTCTGCGCCTTCCTGAGCAACGCGCGTATAGGTTGATAGCACCGGTGAGGCACTTTGGATCATCGGGTGGTTTAAGAGTTCAGCAATCAGGTTGTCAGGGACATAGCCGCCCGGCCGGGTGAGCACTTGGTCCGCCTGCCCGGCAATCAAATCAATGCTTTTGGTGAAAGAATCCAGCGAGGCGTTCACCGAAAGGCGCACGCTTGCAAAAACAGCCGCGCCCAGCGCAATTCCGAAAAGTACCGTCACAGCCCGTCCCATATGTTTGCGCATATGTCGCAGACTGAACCAGATGAAGAGGCGGAAAAAAAACAGAATATTTCTCATGGAAGGCCCGTAATCATACCGTCTTTTAGACCAATCTTGACCGACGCCATTTCATCAGCAAGTGTGCTGTGGGTCGCAATCAAAACAGTGCGTTTCCATTTTTGATTCAGTTCTGCCAGCAGATCCATAACAATTTGTCCGTTATGACTGTCAAGATTTCCAGTGGGCTCATCGGCCAGGATAATGGCAGGATCATTTATGAGGGCTCTGGCAATGGCGGTGCGTTGCATCTCGCCGCCGGAAAGTTGGGCTGGAAGGTGATTTAAACGGCTTTCAAGCCCTAACCATTGAAGCAGCTCCATGCCTTTGGGGTGGCTTTCGGCCACCGATTTGCCGGCCAGAAGCGCCGGCAGACAGATATTTTCGAGGACATTTAGCGTTGGCAGCAGATTAAAAGACTGAAAAACCATGCCGACGACCTGCCGGCGAAAGTGGGTCAACTGGCTGTCGGTTGAATTGTTTAAATCATGCCGGGCGACTTTCAACTCGCCGGCGGAAGGCCGATCAAGGCCCGCCAATAAAGAAAGAAGTGTACTTTTCCCGGAACCACTGTTGCCTTTAAGCACCACTAGCTCGCCAGCAGCTATCTCTAAATCGACCTGGCTGATCCCGACGACCTCGCTGTTACCCAGTTTGTAGATGCGGGTGAGGCCTTTGGCCGAGATTACAGTTTGAGGTTTTTCATGGGTCATGGTGGATTTCAAAAAAAGTTATTTAGCCAGAAAGCCCTGTTGAACGGCATCATCAATGAGGCTTGAAACATATTCCCATAATAGGTGTGAGCCGTCGCTAACCGGCTGCATTCGCGCAATGACCTGATTTTTTTGGATACCGTATTTTTGCCAGGTGTGGCCGCGGGTAAAATAATTATGTAAAAATGGCTGCACTCGATCCAGGGCGTTGGCGAATTTCGATTCCGGTGTATCTTTGGCCTCATATTCATCCCATAGAGCCCGCAACGCATTGGCCTGATCTTGCGGCAGGATGTTAAAGATGCGCTCAGCCGCTTTATTTTCGCGCTTTTGTTGATCCCGGCCGCCGACTTCATCATAGCAGTATGTGTCGCCGGCGTCGATTTCAACCAGATCGTGTATCAGCAACAATTTGATCACCTGCAGGAGATCCAAATTCTCATCTTCGGCATATTCTGAAAATATGAGCACCAGCAGTGCGATGTGCCAAGAGTGCTCGGCCGAATTTTCCTGGCGGGAAACATCCAGCAGAGTGGTTCTACGATCAACTTTTTTAAGCCGATCCGCTTCCAGTATAAATTCGATCTGGCGTTTGAGACGCTTACTACCCACAGACCGGGTTTTACTTAGTGGTGTTTCAACACCGATTTGGCTTTCACCGCCTGCTTTCAACATAAGCCAACTCCTGATTTCTCAATGATCGTCGTTAGTTGTTATTTTTCGCGGGTATATCCCCATACGGCGTACACCGGATCGGAAAACAGCATTTGCGAGGCGTACTTATCATTAGCCGGTCGCGGCAGCCCGCGCATGGAATAAGTTTGTAGATTAGCATATTGACCGGATTTTAGGAAGAATTCAAGTACCAAACCCAAACGCTCAAATTCGTGTAACTCAGACCAGATGCGTATGGCTTTGGGTGGAAACCAGCGGTTGGAGAACGTGACGCTAAAAATACCACCCGGCTTAAGAACACGATTGATTTCTTCGAAAACTTCAAATGGATGAACCAAATATTCAACCGAAACCGTGCAGATCGCCGCATCGAAAGCGTTATCATCAAAAGGCAGTTGCGGATTGTCGTTCAGGTCGTGAACACAAAAATCGGACAACCGATTGTTGGCCTGCAGTTCTTCTTTATTCATTCCAAGGCCGGTGACGGATTCTATAGGGAGGTCCTCAGGAAGATGAGACACCCAGCTGCTCATCAAATCCAGGACTTTGCTTTCGGGCTGCACTAGTATGCCGTAAAGCCGACTGATGGTACCAATGGCCGTATCATCGATGTGTTGCACCAGGCGAGGCTGGTCATAAAACTTTTCGTCGGGGCTTTCGTCCGCCCTTCGGAAGGGATCATCAGCAAAAAAATTGGTGGACCTGCCGTTTATGCGAGACTGCATCCCCGGCCCGCTGAGAGTGGTCTCGGCCCAGTCAATACTGGTACCGCCGTGTTCTTCAAATTTCTCGCGTACGTCTTTGATGGCCGCCATAAATGTAAGGCTTTTATCCGAAAGGGGATGATTCGCATCTGCCTTGATGCCCTCACCATTGGTAGTTACACAGCGAAAAGGGGTCATGTTATTCGGATAGACACCCGCTACTTTGGTGAGAATCCCCAGTGGATAAAATCGGCCGAATCTCGGCTGGATCGGCTCTGTCTGAGGTGAAAGGGGTGTAATCTGACGTTGATGGAATGCATAAATGCTGCGTTCGTCTCTGGCCGCCACTAAAGTGCCCGGTTTGGCCTCCATTGCAACCTGATCACCGGTTTGTTTACCGTGCAATTCATCGAGTAATTGTGGAGGCAGGAAATCCCGCCATATGTTAACTCTCTGACCGTAGTAACGGTCGGTATGCTGAATGCCGTTGTGCGTAAAAGACGCGCTAAATTCGACACTGGCCAGGACATCTTCAGATATTTTTTCCATTACATTTTCCTTTTTCCATATGTGGTCATATAATGTTTTTAAGGCGTAATCATTTTACGATAATGATTAATTCGACAAGTGCAATTCGGAAATTCATAAACGGGTCATTTAGTGAGGGGTAAAAGCAGGGTGATAAAATCGAACACTGAAGTGCGCTTGCAAGTCTTTAGAGCCGGTTTAAATCTTGTTTGTAGGATTGCGCCTGTTTTAGAATGCGCCGCTGATCTTTTGGATTTTTGCGATGCCAGGTTCGGTACATCATGCCGATACGGGGATTATTTTGCAAGTTATCATGATGCCGGGCAAAGAAATCCCAGAACAGACAGTTAAACGGACAGGTCGACTCTCCGTATGCTTTGGTACGATCGTAGCTGCACTGACTGCAGTAGTCGCTCATTTTGTTGATGTAGTTTGCTGATGACACATAGGGTTTTGTGGCAACCCGACCTCCGTCCGCCCACTGGCTCATTGCCCGAGTATTGGGCATCTCTACCCATTGGATGGCATCGATGTATACACCCAGATACCATTCTTCGACCTGGTCGGGATGCACGCCGGCCAGCAGCGCGAAATTTCCGGTGACCATCAGACGTTGAATATGATGGGCATAAGCATGCTCTAATGATTGACCAATAGCAGTCTGCATGCATTTCATTTTCGTCTGGGCAGTCCAGTAAAAATCGGGCAAGTCAGCCTTGTGCTTGAAAAAATTCATGTCTCCCAATTTCGGCATCAACGTCCAATAGACACCGCGCATGTATTCACGCCATCCTAAAATCTGGCGCACGAAGCCTTCAATCTGTTGAATCTTGATGGTGCGTTTTTGCTTTTCCCAGGTTCGAATGGCCGCTTTGATGACTTCCAGCGGATGCAGCATTTTCGTGTTGAGCGCAAATGAAATGCGGGCATGGAATAGCGCCCAGCTTTTGGTGGTCATGGAATCCTGATAGGTTCCGAATTCTTTGAGCCCATCTTTCAAAAAGGCATTCAACAGCGCCCTGGCCTGGGATCGGTTGATCGGCCAGATCAGATTTTGTGGATTAATGGCACCAAAGTTTTGACACCATCGTTTTGGATCATTTGATGGAGATTGCGGACGTCGTTTCGAAACAGCTTGGGCTTTGGAATCGGAACTCGGCCATCATAGCGTCTGCGGTTTTCAACATCAAAGTTCCAGCGCCCGCCCTGCGGCTTGTCGCCATCCATTAAAATATCGTGCCTTTTGCGCATCTGGCGATAAAAGGATTCCATCAGGTAGCGCTTTTTGCCGGCAAAAAAATTCTTGAAATCCTGGCGCCGGGTCAAAAAATGCTCGGTATCAACCGCCTCCCCGGGAACCGAAAGCGATTTGACCAGCTTGCGCAGCTCAACATCCAGGCGGTATTCATCGGGCAGCAAATACTCGAAACGTTCAAACTGCTGTTTTTTGAGCAGCTGTTTAATGTTGCCCGCGATGGTTTGTTGATTTTTGGGATCATCCAGCCGCAGATAAATAACCGTGTGCCCTTTTTCTTCTAGTTTTTCTGCAAAAGCGCGCATGGCGGCATGTTATTTCCTGCTTTGTCTTGCCAGAGCATCCACCTTTTTGACATAGGCCTGAATATCACATTTACGCTCCAGCCCGGAGGCTGCCATATACCGGATTTTGCCGAAAATCGGCCGCTCGAACCAGGCCCGATCGTGAACCCCGAAGACCCAGGCTACACCGGTATAAGAATTGGCGTCGCGGCCGTCCAGAAAATATTTGTTGTTGATGGCCTGGGTTGTTTTAAAGGCCTGCTCCGGGGATGGAGACCATTCCAGGATTTTTTTACCCCAGTACATGCGCATGTAATTGTGCATAAAGCCGGTAGCGGTCATCTCGCGCATGGCCGCATTCCAATAATCATCGTGGGTTTGAGCATTTTCCAGCTGCCGGCGGGTGTAAGTGTGCTCGCGCTTGTCTTTTTTATGCTCGCTCAACGTCTTTTGGGCCCAGTTCGGCAGGCACCGGTATGAATCATAGTTTGGGTTATAGAAAACAAAATTCATGGCCAGCTCACGGCGCACGATCAATTCCTCTATAAACGCTTCCCGGGCTGCCTTAAAACGTTTGTCGGTGCCTTGCACCTTCAACGCCAGATACAAGGGAGAAATCTGGCCAAAATGCAAATATTTGCTCACGTGGGAAACATCATCGGTCTGGGGCTGGTTGCGGTTGTCGACATAGTTTTTAAGCCGATGCCGTAAAAAATCGGCAAAAATCTTACATACCTGAGCGGTGCCGCCTTTAAAAAATTGGCTGACCGGCGCAATACTTCTATTCAGCGACATTTTCTTTAAAACAGCGTTGATATCGCTCAGATCGATTCCTTCGACCCGGAACTGCAGAGAAGATTTTTTTATTTTCGTTGGTTTGAGTTTAATGAGGTAATCTTTGAGATGCTTGTGTATTTTTGGCCGTATGGTGCGAGCCGCATATTCGGCTTTGTTTGAAACCACTTCCAAAGGCACCACCACATCACTTTCGACCTGGACCACCCGACAATCGGCGTCTTTGGCGACCTTTTTGCGCCACTGCTTTTGATGCCGGAGATAACCGCGGTCGCACACAATTAGGGACGCTTTTTGGCCGGTGGCAAGGGCCACATCAGCCGGATCACCTTTTTGAACGACCATTTTGATGCTGCGCTTGCCCAGTGCCGCCTGGGTTTCCTGAAGCCCTTCCAGCATGAAGGTGTAATGGCGCAAATTGGCTTCCGGATAATCATCCATCAGCCCGAAAACCACTAATACGCCCTGCCCCATTTGGTTGGCCTGCTGCACCGCGTATTCCAGGGCATGGTTATATTCGGCCCGCTGGGATTGCTGCATCCAATAGAGCACAAAATTACCCCGACGTAGATCAAGATCGTTTAAAAACTGAATCCGCGTATCCTGTATGTCGTTAGATGCCATGCGTTCACCGATGATTGCCCCGAGTTGGCCTATTCTTGGGATGCTGCATCAAGTTTGTTTTGCAGCTCCAACCAGTCGTTGAGCTCCAATATCGTTTGCGATAGTTGATAGCGGCCTCCGGCAAACACACCGTAATCTCCCCCGCCGGCCATGGAGGAAGCGAAACGGATGGTATTCGAGTAAAACAGCCAGGTTGTGCTCCATTTTTTTTCAATGGCTTCGTCATAGGGGTTGTCCTGGCTCTCGGCCAGGCCGAGCTTCCAGACGTCCTGCATGATGCGGGTGGCGGTCAGCGTCTGGGCATTGGTTTCTTTGATGGTGTTTTCAAAGCGCTGCCAGTGACCGTTAACCCAGGAAGCATCATGGCAATTCAGACAGGCCGCCTGCATGGCCTGCTTGCGAACCGCCATTTCCTTTTGATCGATTAAATACTTGGTTGCAAAGCCGCCATTATAATCGGTTGGCAGGGGCAATCCGTCTTTATTGCGGATAATGCTGGTATCGGGTTCTAGGGGATGTGGGTGGGCATAAATTAATCCCAGAATACGCCACGGCAGCCGATTGTTCATCTGATGGGTTCTTTCAACCACGACCTCTTCATCGGTGTTGACCAGCAGGCTGATATGACAGGTAGCGCAGGTAGGGGCCGTAAAATCTTTGCCGATGGTCCAGGGCACGGCTTTAAAATCCCAGGTGGCATGTTTGCTTGAAAAAATGTTGCCATGTTTGCTGGCGGCATAGACCTTGTATGCCGGCACATCGGGCCCCACATGGCATTCCTTGCAGGTATAGGGTTTGCGTGCCACTTCAATGGAGAAGGTATGACGGGTATGGCAGGCTGAGCATGATCCCATGCTGCCGTCCAGATTAATGCGCCCCACCCCCTGATTGGGCCAGCCTTTGATAATCGGTAATTCCAACTCGCCAGCAGCCTCGGTATCGCGGGTTTCATAGCCGGCCAGGGCCAGTTTTGTACCATGGCAGTAAAGGCACGCCTCTGCCCGTGTGGCATCATTGGCAGGCGTCCGCGTTATTTTGCCGTTCTTGTATTTCGTCTCTGCCAGAATGGCATGCTCATGTTTTTGATGCAGTTTATTGTTAGCCAGATTTCCGTAGGCATGGGCCATAATATTTTTGGCGTATTGCTTTCTTTCGGTTGCATGACAGGTCTTGCAGTCGTCGGGGCTGACGACTACATGAACCTCATAGCCGTTGTGCTCAAATGTATCGGCGTGCGCCTTAGGTCTGAGGGTGTGGCACTCGGCACATCCCACCACAACATTTTGCAGGTTTTCAGGAACCGTCTGGCTGGATACTTTACGGGCAACCCCTTCCACCGTCATTGCATTTTGGGGGGTGATCAGCGCGTGGCGGCTTTTTTGCCAACCACTGACAATACCCGGATGAATCGATGCGTGGCAGTCGATGCATTCGGCACTGGCTTCGCTGAGCGGTATATCATCCGCCAGAACGATATTATGGATCAGCAGGCACATGCAGACAGTCAAAATGAGCAAAAACGATTTCATATAACGCTCCTTATGAATGTATCAGAAAGGTTTCATGGGGGTTAGCGGCGGTTTTCAAAAATAGTCTCAAGTGCTGTTTGCCGGTAATCAAATATGTCGTTCAGCTTGGAGCGTATTACCATATTGTGCAGGATTTGTCCAAGCCATCCATATTTTATAGCATAATGAACTGTGTCAAGCATCTCGATACCTGTTGTGGTTTCGATAAATCGGTGCTGATGGTACCAGAAACGATACGGACCAACGCGCATTTCATCGACGAAAAAATAAGGTTCGTTAACATGGGTAATTTCGGTGATCCAAGTGGTGGGTAATTGAAAAAAGGGTCTGAGTCGGTAGCTGATGATCATTCCGGGGTACATTTTGCCGGGAATGGTATCGGTTATCCTAAAATCAAGCCAAACCGGGGTGAGCTGCTGAAGATTATGGGGATCGGAAAAGAATGCCCACGCCGTTTCAAGGGATATAGGCAATAATTGACGGAGTTCAAGCCGATAAAGTTTCATACAATTCAAAAAAGTGATTAAGTTACCCGAAATGCCGTGCTGGCATCCACCTGCCAGGTCATAGATGTTAGGATCATATTTGTCTTGTTGGCAACGTGCAACTGTCATGCAGCTTGGGCGTGAATCGTGTTGGTCCCTGCTCAAGGGCTTTGCCGGACAATTTGGCTATGGATTTAAGCATGCCGGCAAAAACCCATTGATGAAACGGATAAAACGCATACCAGTAAATAAAGCCACTCAGCCCTCTGGGCATAAATCGTGAAATCAGCTCCAGCTCGGATCGCTCCTCATCCATGGCGTTGATTTGAAATTCCAGGATGGCATCGCCGGGTGCTTTCATTTCAGAAAGCAACACCAGCCGCTGGGGGGGCTCCATAGCAAGAACCCGCCAGAAATCAACTGCTTCACCCACTTTTCGCCCTGCCCGGTTTGAACTTCCGCGGCCGAGACCCGGGCCACCTGCCAGCCGATCGATCCAGCCACGCAGTCGCCAGAGCGTATCACCAAAATAATAGCCTCGATGGCCGCCGATTCTATGAATCAGATCCCAGAGTACTTCGACAGAGGCATTCAATTTAGCGCGGTAGCCGCATTTTAAAATTGTGCCGCCCGCCCAGTCCGCATCACCGCAATGGGCCCATTCGGGCTCTATCAGCTCACCGGCATCCGCCCAGCAACTGTCCACCTGCTGTTGTTTGACCCGCTCCAGCGCCAATCGAATGGCTTCGCGGCAGCTTAACAGCTTCTGAGGAATGATCGTCTGAATGCGATTTTCAGTGCACACTGCCGCACTGGTCAAGCCTTCGGTCAACGGAAGAGCAATCGAAGCCGGAACCGGGCTGATCAGGTGAATCCAGTAAGCGCTCAGGGTTGGTGTAAGAACCGGCACCGGTATAATCAAGCGTTTGCGCAAATTGGCCTCCTCAGCATAGATATCCAGCAGTTTGCGGTAGGTTAGGACATCCGGCCCGCCGATGTCATACGTTTGCCCGATAGTTTCATCGTGCGCCAGACACTCCACCAAATAGTGAACCACATTGCGGATGGCAATGGGTTGGTTGAGCGAAAACACCCAGCGTGGTGTGGTCATCACCGGCAGATGCTCGACCAGATAGCGCAAAATCTCAAAAGAAGCGCTGCCGGATCCTAAAATCATCGGCGCCCGCAAATCCGTGGTGGGCACCGGCCCTGCCTGGAGGATATCAGCCACCTCGATACGGGATTGTAAATGTTTGCTGAGTGTGGTGTCTTGCGCTTCGGCCAGGCCGCCCAAGTATATGATTCTTTCCAAGCCTTCTGATGCGGCAGCGTCGACCATGTTGCGAGCGGCCGCACGATCAGCTTCAGCAAATTTGTCCTTCTGGGCAATCATGGAGTGCACCAGGTAATAGGCTGCCCGGCAGCCTGTGGCTGTTTTTTTCAGGGAGGCCTTGTCCAGTACATCACCCTGAACCAGTTCAATCTGTTCGTGCTGTGCCCAGGGACGGCAGGCGAGTTTATCTATGGAGCGGCCCATGGCCCTTACGCGATAACCGGCCTCAAACAGCGCCGGAATCAGCCGTCCCCCGACATAACCCGTTGCACCGGTCACAAGGATAGGTTGGGAAGTCATCTTTCGGCCTTTCAATTATTAAATTGGTAAAATTTAGCTTGCATGGGTTTTAAAATGTCAGAATTTGCCCGAGGGCCCCGCCAGCAGGCGGGACCTCACATCTGGTCTAAATTATGGCTGTGTTCAGCAAGGCGCCGATTCAATTTAAAAGCGGAGCGTACACGGTAGTACGTGAGCATTTTGAATTGATTCGCAATGCAGCCATCGGGTAAAAGATGGTCGGTTTAAAACCCATTCAGACGTGGGTTCTAAGCTTTAACTCCACCGGATGCGGATTCAAATATGTTTGCAATTTTAGATATTGCTGATCGTATTTGCGCACAAAATGATTAATCAATGTAATCGGTACAACCAGCGGCACAAATTCCTGGTGGTACTGCTCAAATAATTCAAGCAGCTCCTGCTTTTCATCGCGGGAGAGCTGTTTTTTGAAATATCCCATCAAATGCTGCAGCACATTCATATTCTTTTTCGGTGTGGTCTTGAGCGCCAGTGCTTCCATTAGCAAGGCCTCATATTGAGCATACAACGCTTCCATCGGCATCTGTTTGCCGGCAGCCACCAGTTTGCCCATCAAGCGCGAATGTTTCTGACTGTGTGAGAGAATTAAAAGCTTGTTGCGGGTTTGAAAATCCACCAGGTTACCCATATTTTTGCCGATGGATATGGTCTGCCGCCAGCGTTGCAGAGCAAAGATGCGTTCGATGAAATTTTCTCTGATCTTGGGATCATGCAGTCGCCCATCATCTTCGGCGGGGATCAGCGGAAAATGGGCCATAAATTCTCTGGCAAACATGCCCACCCCTTTTTTAACCGGCATTCCTTTTTCGGTATAGACCTTTACCCGGATCATGCCGCTGCTCGGCGAGTCACTTTTAAAGATGAAACCATGCAGATCTTCTTTTTCCAGTTCTTCGACCCGTCTGCGGGCCCATTTGAGCATTTGATTGGTTTTATCCGTTTTGGTCTTAAAGGTGATCAGGCGCGGATTATCCGGATCGCCCACCAGACGCATCGATTCCCGGGGAACGCCAAAACCGGCTTCGACTTCCGGGCAGACCGGAACATAATCCACAAATTGGCCCAGCGTGCGGGTCAGGTAGCGGTCCATTTTGTGACCGCTATTCCAGCGAACCGCATTGCCCAGCAGACAGGAGCTGATACCTAGCCGAACGCGTTCATTCATTGTGTGCCTCCATGATTTTTTATAGGGGTCGAATGGTTTTTAAAATTTTACATTTTCTTAGTACAGTAGATATGATACCCAATAATATCAAGAAATAACCAGCACTGAATTTAGAGGACGAGTCTATGCTCACTGAGATGAAAGCCCTTGCCAAACAGAAAAATATGTGTGTGTTGGCCACTGTTGCCGGCCAAAAACCATACTGTTCTCTGATGGCCTATGTCACCGATGACAATTGCGAAAAAATATACATGGTCACTCACAAAAACAGCACCAAGTATAAAAACCTGCTGCAAAATCCGGCAGTCAGCCTGCTGATCGATACCCGTGAAAAATCTCTCCGCTCCGAGGCCAAAGCGCTGACGGTGGAGGGTGTCTTCTGTAAAATTGAAAAGGCGGAGAAACGCAGACAAGTGGCCGCCAAACTACTGCAGGCGCACCCCCACCTGGAAACCTTTATGCAGCATCCCGAGGCTGATGTTTTTTGCATCAAGATCAGCTCTTTTCTTTTGCTTGACGGGGTACAGAATGCCCATTTCGAAACCGTCTGAAATGACCTTACAGCTCTGAGGAGCCGATGGTGACAATTCCCAGATAACCATCAACGGTGACTTCATCGCCATTTTGGATAAGAGCTGTGGCATCAGGGATGCCGGTTACGCAAGGCAAACCATACTCTCTGGCAATGATGGCACCGTGAATGAGCATACCGCCCCGGCGTTCCACAACACCGGCTGCCAGCGGCACCACAAAGGTCATATTCGGATCCACAGCATCACAAATCAAAATTTCACCATATTTAAATTCGGCCAGATCGGCTGTTTGCTGGATTACCCGGGCGGGCCCTTTGGCCAGACCCGGTCCGGCGGGCTGGCCGATCAGCTGCCGCGCCTGTATGATAAAACCGTCTTTGGGTTTTTGCTTGTAAGGCGGCTGAAATTGCGGCTGGTGATCCAGGCTTTCAACCACGTTAAGCAGTTCAGCGGCAATGCTTTTGTTCAACCCGCCATGAAGGTGCTCATCAATCCTCTGTCTGGCCTCGCGCATAGCCGCCAGCAGCTGGGCCTCTATTCTGCCCAGGTAAATATTGTCATCATCGCGCAACTGGTAGCTGCTGCGGGCAAGATCCAATAGCTCAACAGCCGTTTTTTTCTGTTCACCTTCAAATGAATTCAGAAATTTTTCTTGCAGGGTATTCTTATTTTTTAACGGTTGCCGATCGGCTGCGGCAGGCAGATGCGTCGCCATCTCAAGCAAAATCTTGTAAAGGGCATCCGGCACCTGTTCACACTGGGTGCCGCCTGTCACCGCACAGGTCAGATCACCAAATTTTTCAACAAACCGATTCACCGCCGCGACAAA
>JASFGH010000002.1:0-31739 GCA_050123865.1 Desulfobacterales bacterium
GCGTTCAGCCCTGGGTCAGATTGTCAATTTTTTCTACACGCTACAGGGCGAAGCCGCTGGTGCTCAGGCCATTTCCAATTTTGATACCCTGCTGGCACCTTTTGTGCGCTACGACGGTCTGGACTATGATGACGTCAAGCAGGCCATGCAGGAATTTGTTTTTAACATTAACATTCCGACCCGGGTGGGCTTTCAGACACCTTTTACCAACATCACTCTGGATTTAAATGTCTCGGCCCTTCTAAAGGATCAACCGGTGATCGTCGGTGGCATCGAACGGGCCGAAACCTACGGCGAATTTCAACCGGAGATGGATTTGATCAACAGGGCTTTTGCGGAAGTCATGATGGAGGGCGATGCCAAGGGACGGGTGTTTACCTTTCCCATACCCACTTACAACATTACGGCTGATTTTGACTGGAGCAATCCCAATCTGGATATGGTCTGGAAAATGACCGGAAAGTACGGAATTCCCTATTTTTCCAATTTTGTCAATTCCGATATGGCCCCTGAAGATGCCCGTTCGATGTGCTGCCGCCTGCGGCTGGATAACCGCGAGCTGTTAAAACGCGGCGGGGGGCTTTTCGGGGCCAATCCACTGACAGGATCCATCGGCGTGGTGACCATCAACCTGCCGCGGATCGGTTTTATCAGCCAGAGCCAGGATGATTTTTTCAGACATCTCAAGGAAAAAGTGCTGTTGGCCGCCGAGAGCCTCTCGATCAAGCGTAAAGTGCTGGAACTCTTTACGGATAAAAACCTGTACCCGTATTCGCGCTTTTATCTGCGTAACATCAAAGAAGGGGCGGGATTGTACTGGAAAAATCACTTCTCCACCATCGGCGTTATCGGCATGAACGAAGCCTGCCTGAATTTTATTGGCGAAGATATCAGTTCAGAAGCCGGCCAACTATTTTCCCTGACGGTCATGGACTTTTTGCGAAATCTGATTTCGCAGATACAGGAGGATTCCGGCGACATTTTAAATCTTGAAGCCACACCGGCAGAAGGCACCTCCTACCGTCTTTGCATGCTGGATAAAAAGGCATATCCGGCAATTATCTGTGCCAATGAGGCCGATTATCGTGAAGGTGCGGCGCCTTACTACACCAACTCCAGCCAGCTGCCGGTTAACTACAGCGAGGATATATTCCAAACACTGAAATTGCAGGACCGCCTCCAGGCCAAATATACCGGAGGGACGGTCTTGCATATCTTCCTGGGCGAGCAGGTCAGCGACATCGAAACCATAAAAACATTGATCCGCAAAATTACCACCAATTATCAGCTGCCGTATTTTACATTGACACCCACCTTCAGCGTCTGTCCCTCACACGGGTATATCAATGGCGAGCAGCCGACCTGTTCAGTTTGTGACCGAGAAACAGAGGTGTATTCCCGGGTGGTTGGATATCTGCGTCCGGTCAAACAATGGAATAACGGTAAACAGGCGGAGTACAGCGACCGTAAGGTGTATAGGGTTGCTTAGATTTCTAAGTTCAGGGTTCAAAGGTTCATGGTTCAAAGGTTGAAAACAGAAGACAGATGACAGAGGTCAGAGGACAGAAACCATGAACCTTTGAACCTGGTAGCTTGAATCTGATAACTATAATAAGGAGTAGGCGATACGATGATCATAGGTGGTTTGTTAAAGAATACGCTGATTGACTATCCAGGCAAGGTCAGTTGCGGTATTTTTTTGACCGGCTGCAATTTTGATTGCCCGTATTGTCATAATCCGGAACTGGCCAGGGGCTGCTCGCCACACACCGTTGAATTTGATCCGGACAGCATCTACCACTTCATTGAAACCCGCAAGGGATTTCTGGACGGTGTCGTCATTTCTGGTGGGGAACCGACCCTGCAGGCGGATCTCTATGATTTGTGCCGGGATATAAAGGAAATGGGATATCCGGTAAAACTGGATACCAACGGCAGCCGCCCGCAGGTCATCAAACGGCTGATTTCAGAAGGGCTGGTGGATTACATCGCCATGGATCTGAAAACCGATCCGGTCAAATACGCCACCTATATTCAATCCAATTGCAATGTAAAGGCCATCCTTGCCAGTATCGATGTTATAATGAATTCAGCGATTGCCTATGAGTTCAGGACCACATGCGTCAAACCCATCGTGGCCGCCCAGACGATTGAAAATATCAGTCGCCTGATTGAAGGCGCCAGGCTTTATGCATTGCAGCGCTTTCACCAGAGTGAGGTGTTACATCCTGAATTCTTTAAGGAAGCCGGCTATGAATACGACGATGAGGAACTTGAGCTGCTCGAAGCGGTTGCCGAGGGGTGGGTAAATCAGGTGGTTGTCCGATAAGGCTGGGGTACTCTGTCATTTTCAAATTATAGCTCACGCAAAGCCGCCAAGGCGCAAAGATTTATTATCAAAAATCAAAAACAACCCTTTGGGTCTTTGCGTGAGATCAAAACTCAAGGTCAAACTTCATCTGAAAAAGCGCTCATAAAAGATCAGGCCCCAGATGATGGCAGCGGTCAGCATGCTCACGGCAGCAGCTGCCGAGCCCAGATCCTTTGCATGTTTGGACAAAATATGATGTTCTGAACCAATGCGGTCCACTACGTTTTCCACCGCCGAGTTCATTAGCTCGGTAATCAGAACCAGCATGCTGCAGCCGATAAGAAGCGCCCGCTCCACGGCAGTTTCGCCGATCCACATGCCGACGGGCAGCAACACTGCAATCACAATCGTCTCAATGCGAAAAGCCATCTCATGGGTCCATGCGGCTTTAAATCCGTCCCATGAATAGACCACGGCCTTTAAGATGTGTCCGATAACCGTTTCTTTTTCATTTGCCATCCCTGTTTCCTTTGATCTTTTGAATTTCTTTCGACCGGCTGCTCTAATGTTTCTACCAAAGCAACGCCCCTACTTATAACGATAGCGGAAAGCGTGGCTTTAGGCAATCGAAACGATCCGCTAATGCAATCGTTGCTGATGAGGGTTTAAAAATTCTTGTCATTGGCAACTGTTATATGTTAGGGGGAAACGTCCATGTTGTATAGTGGTTGTCAAAAAAACGTTCCGATTAATGGAGGTTAAATTAATGCTAAGCGGGAAAAATTTAACGATTGTCGGCTTCGTGGTGGTGGTTTTTGTCATTCTACAGGGGATTTTGATTTCCATCGGGAAAGTGGATAGCCCCGTTACAGCGGCGGTTGATTTTGCAAAGGCCTATTTTATGCTGGACGGCACCTCGATGTCGGAGCGTCTGTGCAGCGAGATGGTTGAGGATGAAGAATTAAATATTGTCAATACCTATCTGAATTCAGTTGCCGACCGGGCCCGTGAGCTGGGTTTTTCAAAAAACTATATGAGAAACCAGCTTTCGCATATTTCCACTGAACTGCAGATGACCGACGAAAATAATGCTGAAGTCAGGATTACGGGTGAGCGATTGCGTTCTATCAATCCGGTTTTTGCCCTTATCGGAAGGCTGTTTTTTCTGATTGAAACCCATGAAGTTGATGAAACCCTGTCGCTGGTTAAAGAAGATGGCCGCTGGAAGGTTTGCGGCAATCCCTTTTCGTTGTCTGAGATATAATGCAACCCATTTATCATCAAATTCGTCAGCGAGCCCGCCAGATCATTCTGCGTCATCCCACGCCCGATTTTTATCACGATCATGCTACCGATGATGAAGCCTCAAAGCAGCTTTTTGACAGAAGCCGTGTCATTAAAAAGCTGCTTTCTTTTTTAGCCGGAACCCTTGAAAACGATTTCGGCCACGGCCTGATGCATGCGGTCAAGGTATCTCACGATGCGGGCACGCTAATGGTCATCGAAGCCCGGCAAAGCGGTTACGATGAAGATCCACTTTCACGTTTGGTCTGTCTGGCCCAGACGGCCGGTTTATTGCACGACGTCAAGCGCAAAAAAAAGGACCACTCCTCCCACGCCGCCGTGCATGCGAAGAAAATGCTAAAGAAATATCCGTTTTCGGTTGAAGAAATTGAGCATATTTCCACTGCCATCCAGAATCATGAGGCCTTCAAAGAGCCTGTTGATGCAAACTCAGCCGAGGGGCAGCTCATTTCCAATTGTCTGTATGACGCGGATAAATTTCGCTGGGGGCCGGATAATTTTAACGATACGCTCTGGGACATGGTATCCTATTTTAACCCGCCTCTGGCCAAATTTATGGAGGGCTATGCCCAGGGAATGGAAAAAATAAAGAGCATTAAAAGCACATTTAGAACATCCACCGGACAGAAATACGGCCCTCAATTTATCGATCTGGGGCTGGAGATCGGCGAAGAGCTTTATGAAGTTATTCATACGGAATTCTCCGCTTATTTTTAACTTTAGAACTTCTCATCAATTTTTATTTAAAATTCAGTTTGAAGGAGGTGCCCACTAACAACCGTAAACCAAAGGAGGTTCTCATGACAGCCACAACCTGGCCTGCGCCCAATTGGCCCAAAGGCGTACCGCATGATCTTTCCGGATACGAAAAACCTCTGTTTTCCATCCTGGATGATTCTGCCGGCAAGTATCCGAACCAGGTGTATACGATTTTCAATGATGCCACCCGGACCTTTGCCCAGGTCAAAGACACGACGGATCGCATTGCCAATTTTCTGGCCGCCCGGGGGATCCAAAAAGGCGACCGCGTGGCGATTTTTCTACCTAACCTGCCTCACTATCCAGCCATTTTTTTCGGCATATTAAAGGCCGGCGCTGTTTGCGTGACCTGCAATCCCCTTTACACGGCCAATGAGCTCAACTATCAGTTGAACGATGCCGGTGCCAAGGTGGTTTTTTGCATGGACCATCCTCAGTTTTATCCAACCACTGTTGAAGCCATTAAAGGCACCGATGTGGAGACTGTTGTCATCTGCGGGGTCAAATCTTACCTGCCGTCCATCAAAGCTTTTATCGGCGGACTACTAGGAAAAATTCCCAAAGCTGGAAACTACCAGCCGGGGCATCTGTTTTTCGACGATGTGGTTGGCGGCGCCCAACCGCAGCCGCCCGATGTCGACATCAATCCGACCAAGGATCTGGCCCTGATCATTTATACCGGGGGCACCACCGGAGTCCCCAAAGGGGCGGCTCTGGTGCACACCAACTTTACCTCCAACGTTATGGCCTTGGATGTGTGGGGCCGCTTTGCTCATGAACCCGGATCTGAACCTGAAGGGTTTCGCCACGGCGGCTTTCATACGGTGCTGGGCGTTCTGCCCTGGTATCACAGCTTCGGCCTGACCGTTGCCATGCTGTATGCATGCTATATTGCCGGCCGACTGGTATGCATTCCCGATCCGCGGGCCGGGAACCCGCCCTTTACCGAGGTCCTCAAAGTTGTGCAGAAATACAAACCGACCATCATGCCGGCAGTCCCCACGATTTTTGTGGCTTTTACCAACCATGCTTTGCTTGACCAGTTTGATCTGTCCTCTTTTATGGGATGTTTTTCAGGCGGTGCGCCCCTGCCGCCGGAAGTCTGCCGGCAGTTTGAGGATAAAACCGGGGCCATTATATTTGAAGGCTACGGCTTGAGTGAAACATCACCGGTGGCCAGCGCCAACCCCACCAGCAAAGAAGGCCGCAAAATCGGGTCCATCGGCTTTCCGGTGCCCGGTACCGACATCAAAATTTTGGATATCGATACGTCTACCACAGAGCTGCCCCGGGGCGAAGACGGTGAAATTGCCATTAGCGGCCCCCAGGTGATGCAGGGCTACTGGAACCGGCCTGAAGAAACTGACGAAGTCTTCCGTGAAATAGATGGCAAGCGCTATTTTTTAACCGGCGACATCGGTCATGTCGACGAGGAGGGCTATATCCTGGTCACCGATCGTAAAAAAGACCTGATTATCGTCGGTGGATTCAACGTTTACCCGCGCGATGTCGAAGATATCCTGTTTCAGCATCCCAAAGTGGAGCTGGCTGCTGTGATCGGCGCGCCGAATGATAAGAGCGGCGAGGCCGTCAAAGCCTTTATTCAGCTGAAGCCCGGTGAAACGGCCACCGAAGAAGAGATCATGCAATTTAGTAAAGAAAACATGGCCGGCTACAAGCGGCCCAAGCTGGTTGAATTCCGGGAAAGTCTGCCGGTTTCAAACGTGGGCAAAGTCTTGCGAAGAGTGCTGAGGGATGAGGAGCTGAAAAAATAATCGATACCGGAGTCTATTAAAAATTTAGGGGGTTAAGGCGGTTAGACGCTGAAAATTGCCTCACGCAAAGGCGCAAAGTATCCCATAAAGCAAACGATGCTTGAAAAAATAAAAAAGTGGATTATCGATCATCCCTATTTTTTGACCAGTGCCGTCTTTTTAGTCATTCTATTTGTGGGCTGGCGGGTGCTGTATTGGCGGGCGGAGACCTTCGGATTTATCCTGCTGCTGTATTTTATTGTCACCCTGGGCATCCGCCTGGACGATATCTCCCGCAAAATCGGAAGCCGGGCTGCCGGCGCTGCCAGTAATCCCAGTAGCAACGCCTCCCTCATGCACGAGTTAAACGATATCAAAAGGGTGCTGCTGAGCATAAACACAACCTTAAACAAAATTCTGGAAAAAACCGAAAAAAAAGAGCCATAGCCCGGGGCGCTTTAGAAATTGTTCTGATCATTCCTTTGCCATTATCCCTATCACATTACGATCATCGCTAATTCCCTTTGTCATTTTGTTTCAGGCAATTTTTGCAAACTCCGTCCACGCGGACTTCCACTTTATCGATCCGGCCGGGAAAGGTTTGCCACAGCGGCTTTGTATCGACGTTTAAACTTTCCGGATTCAGGCAGTCCATCTGCCCGCAACTTTTGCAGTAAAAATGGGGATGGGGCACATGGTGATCATTGGGGGCCAGACCGTAATAAGCGGCCCGGCCGCCGGTGCTGAGACGTTCAACGATTCCAGAATCTACCAGCAGATCCAGAATACGGTAAACGGTCACCCGGTTAATCGAACTGCTGCGCTCCAGTGTTTTGAAAATGTCATCGGCTGACAGCGGAAACTGGTTGTTGCCGACAACCTCCAAAACGTGCAGGCGGTTTTTAGTCGTTTCCACATTGGCCGAGGTGAGCATCTGCGGATAATTGCATTGATGGCACATAATATTCCTCTGCTTACCAGATCGTGATTAACCAGATGTTAAAATAGCTTTTGCCAATCCCAGGACCCCGTCCATTTAGACGGGGCTCAAGGCGCATGGCATAAGGCGCAAGGAAAAGCAAATTAAACTCGCATTAATTTTCGTGCAAGGTTTCAGGTGCCTATTGATTTTTTGTTTTCGTTAAAATGTTCGTTCTTTCAAGCAATAAAGAGAGCATAAACGCAATCCCTGCGACCATGATGATCGCCGCGCCGGATGTCAGATCGTACCGGTATGCTAGCCACAGCCCGATAACCGTAAAAAGGGCCCCCAGCAGGCTGGACCCCACCATCATCTGAACCAAAGATTTGGCGTGCTTTTCAACGATAAATGGTGGGATGGTCAAAAGGGCAATCACCAGAATCAAGCCCACTACCTGAATCACCAGAACAATGGTTACGGCCAGGATCCCGATGAGCGCGAAATACAGGCCCTTTACCGGTACCCCGCGAATTCGCGCGAATTCCTCATCATAGGACATAGCCATCAAGTCCTTGTAGTAAACCGCCACCAGTATCGTAATCAAAATCCCGAGTACCAGCATGATCAACAGGTCCGATCCCGGCACGGTCAGAATACTGCCGAACAGATAGCTCATCAAATCCACATTGTAACCCGGGGTCAGGTCGATCAATATGATGCCGAATGCCATTCCCAGAGCCCAGATCACACCGATGATTGTATCGGCGCGGTGTTTGGCCTTTATGCTGACGGCAGCCATGAGCATGGCAGCGGCCAGCGCAAAGCCGATGGTGCCCGGCAAATAGGGCCAGCCAAAGAAAAAGGCCAGGCCGATGCCGCCATAAGCGGCATGGGCAATGCCGCCCGACAGAAAAACGATGCGATTGACGACCACCAGCGTGCCCATGATGCCGCAGATCACGCTGGCCAATAGGCCGGCAATCAACGCATGGCGCATAAATTCAAAATGAAGGGCTTCAATCATTGAGCAAGATATCCATGAATTATACTGTTTAGAAGTGGTTTCAAAACCTCAGATCAGGTTCAAGGGCAAGGCGCAGACCGATCGGAAAAGCCCAGCATACATGGGTATGTGAGCATTTACTGGAGATTTGCAACGCAGCCATTGGGCCTCAGATGGGGTTTTGAAACCACTTCTAGTGATCTTTGAGCACTCGATGCGGCAACCCATGAGCCAATAACTCCACGGGGCACGTATCGTCTGCGGCGCAGGGGTACATGGTTTCCAGCATCTCACCGGTAATTTCCGCCTGGTTGTGATAGTGCAGGACCCTGTTCACGCAGGCCACCGATTTTACATACCGGGATACTGCCAGCAGGTCGTGGCTGACAACCACAATGGTGACGTCCCGGTTCAGATCTTTGAGCATTTCAAAAAATTCCGCCTGACCTTTGGTGTCGATGCTGGCGGTAGGCTCGTCCAACAGCAGCAATCGGGGCTGGGTGACCAGCGCCCTGGCAATGAAGACCCGCTGGCACTGGCCCCCGGACAATTCGCCGATTTTCTTTTCCGCCAGGGTCGCCATCTCAAGCCGCTCCAGTGCTGCCAGAGCTTCCTGGCGGTTGGAAGTTGTCTTACGCGCCCATCGTTTTTTGGGCTCCAGTGTGCCCATCAGCACCACATCCAGGGCCGTAATCGGAAAGCTGCGATTGATATGGACATTCTGCGGTACGTAGCCGATGTTCGCTGATGCTTTTTGCGAAGATTGGCCGGTGACACGCACGCTGCCCTTATCCGGCTTGAGCAAACCCAGTATCAGTTTCAACAGGGTGGTTTTACCACCGCCATTGGGGCCGATCATAGCCATAAAATCCCCTTGCCGGATCTCGAGGCTGACATCCCGCAATACGGTTTCGCCGTTATAGGCAAATGACACATTATTCATTTCGACAATCGGTGTGCTCATTGTTACCTTCCTATTTCAAAGCGGCCCTGAATTTGTTGGCCACATTGCGCAGGTTGCCCAACCAGTCCTCAGCCAGCGGGTCGGCAACAGCCACCTGACCACCGATTTCTTTGGCCAAGAGTCTGGCGCTGCGGGTCGAAAACTGGGGTTGAACGAAAATAATGTTGACATCCTTTTCGCGGGCATGTTCGATCAACTCTTTCAACTGGGCTGGTTTGGGGTCCTTGCCTTCGATCTCAACAGCAAGCTGTTTGAGCCCATAGGTCCGGGCAAAATAGCCCCAGGACGGATGAAACACCATAAACCGCAGCCCTCGCTTGCCGGCAAAAATCGCCTTAAGTTCATTGTCCAGCCGATCGATTTCAGCTACGAATAATTGATAGTTATTCTGATAAGCAGCCTGATGGGAGGGATCCATATTTTGCAGCGCGTTCATGATCGTGCGGGCCTGGATTTTAACCAGGGGCGGCGAAAGCCAGATATGGGGATCGAGCCCCCTGTGCCCTTGGGTACCTGCTTCATGATGGGCCTCGTCCTCAGCATGATGATGGGTAGCCATGGGTATTTTTTCAATGCCGCCATCGGTATGGACAACTGTCATGCCCGGGTTGGCGGCGGCGATTTTTTCCAGCCAGGTATTTTCAAACGGCACGCCGATGGCAAAATACATTTTGGTTTTTGAAAGAACGGCCATTTGCCGGGGTCTGGGTTCATAGGTGGCCGGACTGGCACCGGGCGGCAGCATCACGTGAACGCGGACCCGATTTTTGCCAATTTGTTGCACGAAGTACTTCTGGGGATTGATGCTGACGAAAACCGGCACCGGGCTTGCTGCCCGTGCAAAGGGGCCAATACATATCGCGACGACAATCAGAAAAGATAGTTGAACCAATCTTTGCGCGACACTTAACCTGCTGTCGATTTTGAGTTTGTGCTTAGATGTAATTTCGTTGCAATTTACCATTTGGCACCATCGATAGAAATATTATATTAAATTATAAATGGTTAAAATTCTTATGAATGGCACTTTAAGCCAAACATATTATGCAAAAATATTGCATAAACCAAAAGATTGCAAATCTTTTTTTGACTAAGTCGATTGACCAATCCAAGATTCTCTTGACTCTAAAAACAAAACCCCGTAAATTGTCCAACAATTGATGGAAACACATGTTGGACTCATCAACTGACGCTATAAGGCCTAATGGATGCCTTCTCCTCTTGAAAAAGCCCGTCAGGATCCGAATTCGATGAAAGCCAGAATTCTGGCGGCCGCGCGCCGGATTTTCGGTGAGCACGGATACAACGATACCACCACCCGTCAGATTGCCAGAGATGTGGGCATTGATATTTCCACGCTATACTACCACTGGGGCGAAAAACAGGATCTGTACGAAGCCGTCCTGCAGGACGTTGGCGAAGAGCTTCAGTCGCGCCTGAATGAAGTCGAAAAAACCGTTGGCGGAAAATTTCTCAAAGATCGCCTCGAAATTTCCATTGACATGATGTGTGATTATCTGTTCGCCCATCCGGAAGTCTCCAACCTGATTCTTTTCGGCTATTTCAACAAAACCCCCCATGGCGTGACCATGGACATTAAAATTGCGGAATATATCGCCAATATCGCCGTGGCCATGCAACTGGCGGTTGATAAGAAAAACGTTTCGATCGAGGCCAAAGCACGCATACTGGCGGTCTGGAATACGGTATTGAATTTTATCTCCGGGGAAGACTTTTTCCGCCCCATGCTGCAAACCGACCACGCCAATTACGCCAAAGTGGTCAAAGAGACGCTGAAGTTCATACTGGTCCCGGCATTCACACTCGAATAAGATGTTATCAGTTATCAATTGTTTATTACCAGTTTGGCCGTTTAATGGTTCAAAATAAAATGCGGATAGCATTCCATATAAAAAAAATATGTTAAAACTTCAGATCCCCCCGCAAAGTACGGGATTTCACATCTAGATTTTATGAATATTAGAGTTGAAAAGGCTGCAAGGGCAGAGGGAGATCGGGAAAAGAATAAAAATTTGCCGAAGCTGTCTCAAAAATAGTAGATCACGTCAAAGGGCGCGGCGTAAACCGATTCGAAAACGGAGCATACACGTTATTAGTATTCGAGTATTTCGGATTGGTTTACAACAAAGCCCTTGGGCGTTAGATGCATTTTTGAGACAGCTTCCAGGGGAGAGAATTATGGCGTTAGATTTGAGTGCCATCGGCAAAAAGATCGGGCCCTACACCAAAGATTACACCTGGAAGGACACCGTGCTGTATGCCCTCGGGGTGGGCGCCGGGTTTTCAGATCTGGATTACTGTTATGAAAAGGATTTAAAGGTCATTCCCAGTTTCGCGATTACCACCGCCTATGATCTGATGCCCGAGCTGGCTGCTGCCAGTAATATTAACCTGGCCGGCATCTTACACGGCGAGCACGAGATCATTTTCCACAACCCCATCCCCCCTGAAGGCACCCTGTCGACTGCAGGGGCGATCACGCATTGCTATGACAAAGGCAAGGATAAAGGGGCGTTGATCATTGCCGAATTTGAAACCCATCACTCCAGCGGCGATAAACTGTTCACCAGCATTGCCACGGTATTTGCGCGTTTGGACGGCGGATTCGGCGGTGAGGATGCGCCCAAAAAGCAGATTCTTTTTCCGGAGCGCGAGCCGGATATGGTAGTAGAGGCCAGGCCCGCTGCGGATCAGCCGCTGATATTCAGGCTGTCCGGTGATACCTTTCAGCTGCACGTGGACCGTGAATTTGCCAAAATGGCCGGTTTTGAGCGACCGATTATGCACGGCCTGTGCACCCACGGGTATGCCTGTCGGGCGCTGATCGAAAAGCTGGTGCCGGGTGAGCCCCAAAAGGTCAGGCGGCTGGATTGCCGCTTTAAACGCCCTCTTTATCCCGGCATGCCGATCAAAACGCTCATCTGGCAAATCGATGACGGGCAGGCGCTCTGGCGGGTGATCAACGCCGAGTCCGGTGAGGTGGTTATCGATAACGGTGTTTTTGAATACGGCGATCCGGTCAAAGAACAGATTCGATTTGATGGCCGCGTGGCCATTGTCACGGGAGCCGGCGCCGGGCTCGGTCGGGTATATGCGCTGGAGCTGGCCAAACGCGGCGCTAGGGTCGTGGTCAACGATCTGGGCGGCACCCGCGATGGCAGCGGTAAAGGCTCTAAAAATGCAGCCGATCAGGTAGTGGCCGAGATTCAGGCCCTGGGTGGCGAAGCGGTAGCCAACTATGACAGTGTCGCCAGCGTCGAGGGCGGCGAAAATATCGTCCGCTGCGCCCTGGATGTCTTTGGTGCGGTGGATATTCTGATCAACAATGCCGGCATTTTAAGGGACAAGACCTTTTTAAAAATGGAACCGCAAAACTGGCAGGCGGTCCTGGATGTGCATTTAAACGGGGCCTATTACGTCTCGCGGCCGGCCTTTGGTGTGATGAAAGAAAAGGGATACGGGCGGATCCTGCTGACAACCTCAGCCGCAGGGCTTTACGGCAATTTCGGCCAATCCAATTACACGGCCGCCAAGATGGGCCTGGTGGGTCTGATGAACACTTTAAAACTAGAAGGCGAAAAATACGATATCAAGGTCAACACCATCGCTCCGGTGGCAGCGTCGCGCCTGACGGCGGATATTTTGCCGCCGGATTTCATCGATCAACTCAAACCGGAACTGGTGGCGCCCATGGCACTGTATCTGGTATCCGAGCAATGTCCGGTCAGCGGCAATGTCTATAACGCCGGGATGGGTTGTTTCAATCGGGCCGCCATTGTGACCGGCCCCGGCGCTCAGGTGAGCGATGGTGAAATAGTCTTTGCGCCAGAGCAGCTCCTGGCCCAATGGGAAAGGCTCACCGATCTGCAAGACACCAAGGAGTACTGGAACGCCACCGAGCAGATCGGTGATGTATTACAGGCATTTGACAAGCCGGATTAAGGTTCAGGGTACATGGGCTTGTTGTATTTGTTTTATTCGTTCCATTGGTTGAATTGGTTGGTTTTAATCGAACCAATCGAGCCAATTAAACCAATCAAACCAATTAAACAGACGTAACTAATGAAACCCTAAACCTACGAGACCGATGGCTGGCGATTTTTAATTGTAATCAAAGAAGGAGTGAAGAGATGATCGGTATCACATCCTATGGTGCCAATATCCCGCGATTGAGATTGGAGCGCATGGCCATCTTTCAGGCCATGGGCTGGTTTGCCCCCGCGTTGATGATGGTGGCTCAGGGTGAACGCTCCATGTGCAATTGGGATGAGGATGCCATTACGATGGCGGTTGCGGCCGCCCGCGATTGCCTGCGCGGTTGGGATAAACAAAAACTGGATGGCCTGTATCTGGCCTCCACAACCCTGCCGTTTGCCGACCGGCAGAATGCCGGCATTGTATCCGCAGCCCTTAATCTCAAAGATAAGTTAATCGCCGCCGATTTTGCCGCCTCTCAGAAAGCCTCGACAACCGCTCTGATCACAGCCCTGGAATCCATTTTCAGCGGCCAGCGTCATCATGTGATGGTGGCGGCTTCAGACCGCCGCGAAACCCGGGCCGCCGATTTTTACGAAATGTGGTTCGGTGACGGCGCAGCGGCTTTGATGGTCGGCGATAGCGATGTCATTGCTGAATACAAGGGATCTTATTCTGTTAGCCATGAATTTGTCGATCATTACCGGGGGGCGGATAAAAAATATGACTATGTCTGGGAAGAGCGCTGGGCCCGGGATGCCGGCTACGGCCGGATCATTCCCGAGGTAGTCAATGGCTTACTGGAAAAACTGGGACTTACCATCGCTGATGTGGATAAAATTGTTTATCCCTGTGTTTTTAAGAGAGACCACCGCAATATCGCCCGGCAACTGGGAGCCGCACAGGAGGCGCTGGTGGACAACATGCATGAGGTCTGCGGTGAAACCGGCACCGCACATCCGTTTATCATGTTTATTTCAGCTCTGGAAAAAGCCCGGCCCGGAGATCGGATTGTCATGGTGGGTTTCGGGCAGGGGGCCAATGCGCTGCTTTTTGAGGTGACGGAACATATCAACGATCTGCCGGACAGAGACGGCGTCGCCGGGTCTCTGGCCAATAAAAAAACCCTGAGCAACTATCTGAAGTGGCTCAAGTTCAGGGATTTGATTCAAACCGAGATGGGGATTCGGGCCGAAGCGCCGACGCAGACCGCCACCAGCGTTTTATGGCGCAAGAATAAAATGATCCTGGGCCTGGTGGGCGGTAAATGCACTGCCTGCGGCACGCCTCAGTTTCCCAAGATGGATATCTGTGTCAATCCGGACTGCGGGGCTTTTTATAGCCAGGAGGATTATGAATTTGCCGATGTGCCGGCACGGGTAAAAACCTTTACCGCCGATATGCTGTCGGTTTCAGTCGACCCGCCGGCCATTTACGGGATGGTGCAATTTGACGGTGGCGGGCGCCTGACGACTGATTTTACGGATTGTGAGCTCGATGATCTTAAAGTCGGGCTGCCGGTGCAAATGGCCTTCAAGCGCAAGGGCGTCGACCCGAAGCGCGGCTTTGTCAATTATTTCTGGAAGGCCGTTCCGGTCCCCGTTGCAGGCGAACAAAAGGATAGCATTCGCTTTGATGAGCAAGTGGCTATTGTGACCGGGGCCGGGGCGGGCCTGGGGCGTGCTTACGCGCTGGAACTGGCCCGGCGGGGGGCTAGAGTCGTGGTCAACGATCTGGGGGGTGCCCGCGATGGCAGTGGCAAAGGCTCCAAAAGTCCGGCCGATCAGGTTGTGGCCGAGATCAAACAAATGGGCGCTCAGGCAGTGGCCAATTACGATAATGTCGCCACGGCTGAGGGCGGCGAAAATATTGTCCAAACGGCCATGGATGCTTTCGGTCGCGTGGATATCCTGATTAACAATGCCGGTATTCTGCGGGACAGGAGCTTTCTAAAGATGACCCCTGAAGACTGGCAGGCGGTTCTGAATGTTCATCTCAACGGTGCGTATTTTGTGACCCGCCCGGCCATGGCGGCCATGAGGGAAAACGGCTATGGACGAATTGTGATGACTACATCGGCAGCCGGCCTGTACGGCAATTTCGGTCAATCCAATTATTCAGCCGCCAAGCTGGCCCTGATCGGATTGATGAACACCCTCAAGCTGGAAGGCGTCAAGTACAATATCCATGTCAATACAGTTGCACCCATTGCCGCTTCGCGCTTGACCGAAGATGTCCTGCCGCCGGATCTCCTCGAGCGTTCCAAACCGGAGCATGTTGTCCCTCTGGTGATGACGCTGTGCAGCGAAGGGTGTACAGACAGCGGCGATATCTTTAACTGTGGCATGGGGTATGTGAATCGCGCATCCGTCCTAACAGGCCGGGCTGTTCAACTGGGAGATGTTGACAATCCGCCCACTCCGGAGCGCATCCAGCAGAATTGGGAAAAAATTAATTCCCTAGACGGCGCCCAGGCATATGAAGAGGCCAGCAGCGCGGTTTTTGCGCTGATTACACCGCCTGCCGATAATTTAGAAGAAACACAACCAGAAGGGCAGGGCAGTGTGGCCGCCATCTTCAAAGAAATGCCGAAAACATTCAGAGCCGATGCCGCCGCCGGTGTTGATGTGGTCTTTCAGTTCAGCATCTCGGGGGAAGGCGGCGGCGATTGGCAGTGCCTGATTAAAGACAGCACCTGCGAGGTTGAAGCCGGGATTCATGAAAAGCCGGCATGCACCTTGAAAATGGCCGCGTCGGACTTTTTGGCCATGATGGAGGGCAGGCTGCCGGCCATGCAGGCTTACACCTCGGGCAAGCTGAAAATCGAAGGCGATATCATGAAGTCGCAGCTGTTGGAGAAGCTTTTCAAAATAGGTTGAAAAGCTTCGGTTCAGGGTTAAAGGTTCAAAGGTTCAGAGGTTCAAGATAACCCTGAACTCTGAACGCAGAACGCTGAACCTTTGGACCGAAAACATAAACGAATCAACTATTAACCTGTCTCTTGGAGGAACGCATTGTGGCTACAGGAATTAAAGACAAGGTTGCCATCATCGGCATGGGCTGCACCCGTTTTGGCGAGCGCTGGGACGTGGGCGCCGAGGAATTAATGGTCGAAGCCTTTCAGGAATGCCTGGAGGATGCCGGCATCGGAAAAAAGGATATCGGTGCCGCCTGGCTGGGCACCTGCTTTGACAGTATCAATGTCGGCAAAAGCGCTTTGCCCATGTCTTTAACGCTGAGGCTGCCCATGATCCCGGTCACGCGGGTGGAAAATTATTGCGCCACCGGCACCGAAGCGTTTCGGGGTGCGTGTTATGCCGTTGCATCCGGCGCCTACGATATCTGTCTGGCCCTGGGAGTGGAAAAGCTCAAGGATACCGGCTACGGCGGGTTGCCCAGTTTCGTGGGCTCGGATTCCGGAAGCCTGATCTGGCAGTGGTTTCCCAACATGACCGCGCCGGGTGCATTTGCCCAGCTGGCCAGCGCCTATGCCGCCAAATATAAGGTGCCCGACACGGACCTCAAACGCGCCATGGCGCACGTGTCGGCCAAAAGCCATGCCAACGCAGTTTCGAACCCCAAGGCCCATCTGCGCAAGGCGCTGACCGAAGATCAGGTGATGGCGGCTCCGATTATCGCGCATCCTCTGGGCCTGTATGATTGCTGCGGCGTCAGCGATGGTGCTGCCTGCGCCATTGTGACCACCTCGGAGATGGCCAAAAAGCTGGGCAAGAAGAATATTGTCACCGTCAAAGCGCTTCAACTGGCGCTGAGCAGCGGAGAGGAAATTGGCTATAATGACTGGGACGGCGACCATTTTATCACCACCAGCAAATGCAGCAGCGAGGCTTACAAAGAGGCTGGCATCATCAATCCGCGCAAAGACATCGACATGATGGAGGTCCATGATTGCTTTTCGATCACCGAGCTGGTGACCATGGAGGATCTTCATATTTCCGAAAGAGGGCGGGCCTACAAAGACGTGATGGACGGGTTTTACGACCGGGACGGGACGATACCCTGTCAGGTGGATGGCGGGCTGAAGTGCTTCGGTCATCCCATCGGGGCATCCGGGCTGCGGATGCTGTATGAGCTGTATCTGCAATTTCAAGGCCGGGCCGGCGAGCGTCAGCTCGAGAATCCCCGCTATGGGCTGACCCATAACCTGGGCGGTTTTCCGGCCATGAATGTGTGCAGTGTATCCATCATCGGAAAATATAGATGACAGCAGGCACAGGGTGAAAGGCGTAAGGCTCAAGGCGTCAGATCTGGTCAAATCCTTAAGCCGTATGCCGTGCGCCGTACGCCTTTTCCAAAGTGAGATTAATTGATGGAGATATTAAATTACACGGAAGATCATCTCGATTTTAGAAAACGATTACGTGATTTTCTGGCTAAAGAAGTAACGCCGCATGCGGATCAATGGGAAAAAGACGGGATCGTCCCCAAAGCTGCCTGGCAAAAAATGGGTCGAGCTGGCTTCCTGTGCACGGAAGTATCACCCGGCTATGGCGGCATCGGCGGGGATTTTCTGTATTCGGTGATCGTGACCGAAGAGATCTCGCGAACGCATCAAAACGGCCTGGTGGCGCCTTTGCACAGCGACATCGTCGTTCCCTATATTACCGCATATGCTTCTCCGGAATTGAAGCAAAAATATTTACCCGGTTGCGTCTCCGGAGACATCGTCACAGCGGTGGCCATGACAGAGCCGGATGCCGGCAGCGACCTGGTCGGTATTACCACCGCTGCGGTCGAAGAAGGCGATGAGGTGGTTCTCAACGGTTCCAAGACCTTTATATCCAACGGCATTATCGCCGATTTGATCGTGCTGGCCGCCAGAGATCCGGCAATTGAGGATCCCTATCAGGCCATTTCGCTGTATCTGGTTGAAGCTGGCACGCCGGGCTTTAAAAAGGGACGCCGCTTAAAAAAGATGGGGCTGTGGAGCCAGGATACCGCCGAACTCTTTTTTTCCAAATGCCGCATTCCCAAAGCCAACCGCCTGGGTAAAAAAGGCGACGGGTTTCTGATGCTCATGGAAAAGCTGCAGCAGGAGCGCCTGGTATGTGCCATCTGGGCGGTTGCCGGCGCAGAGCGTATCCTGGAATGGATCATGGCGCATTGTAAGGAGACGCAGGTTTCAGGGAAACCCGTTTCGCACTCCCAAGCCGTCCAATTCGGTATGATCGAAATGGCCACGGATGTCAATCTGGGCCGGACCTTTGTCGAAAAATTAGTACAGGATCATATGGCGGGTGAAAATGTTGTGGTTGAAACCTCTATGGCCAAATACTGGACCACGGACATGGTCAAACGGATTGCCGACCGTGCGCTTGATTTTTGCAGCAATTTCGGAATGCTGGAAGCCTGCCCGATTGCCCGCGCCTGGCGCGATGTGAGGGTGATGTCGATTTTTGCGGGCACGAACGAGATTATGAAGTCGATCGCGGCTAAATTCCTCGGCCTCTAAAACGGGTTTCCTAAGCATTATCTCTTGCCCGATAGCGGTGTTATTCGTCGTCAAGGTTCGCTTGCGTACTACTTGTACGCGGCACTCCCTCTCCTCCTCATGGCCATGCTATCGAACAAGATCTAACACTTATGAAACCCGTTTAACTATTTCAACTAGATCAAAAATTTTCGCGAGGGCACTATCAGTTTGCCAATACAAACTAAAAATAGCAAAATGGTCCCTAATCGAATTAATGCTTTGATTATGTTCCGCTTTTTCAGTGGTTCACGCCTTTCGAGTACCGTAATATATCAAAATCTGATGCGAAATCCCGCATTTTGCGGGGGCCCTGAAACAAAATCTGAGGTTTTAAAATGTACATTATCTGTTCTTGCGGCAAGGTTCCTTATGCATGAGTTTGCATCCCGCCAAGGCGGGACTGATGATTCATGAAGCATCCAAACGAAAACCTCCTATTGCTTCGATAGCCATGAATAGAGATGATCAAATCTTTGAGGGGAAAGACGGATCCTTTCACTATATTGACTGGGGCGGTAGCGGGCCGGTGGCGCATTTTGCGCATGCCACCGGATTGTGTGCCGGAACGTACACGCCCCTGGCTGATAGGCTAAGGACGCACCTGAAAATTTTGGGCATGGACGACAGAGGCCACGGTAGAACCCGGGCGCCGGCGGATCCCAAAAGGCTGAAAAATTGGGATATCTTTGTCGATGACCTGGAGCGCTTCATCGAAAGCTTGGACAAGCCCGTGATTGCGATGGGGCATTCCCGCGGGGCGACCGTCAGTTTGCTTTTAGCGGTTAAACGGCCGGATTTGATCCGCGCGCTCGTTCTCATCGATCCCACCATTTTGCCGTTTTCATGGATGTGGTGGTGGTATGTCTTCAAATTAACCGGACTGACCCGCTTTGTGCCCATCGTGGCAACCGCCGCCAGGCGCAAAAGGGTCTGGCCCGATCGCGCCGGCATCCTGCAAGCCTATCAACGCAAGGCGGTGTTTCAGACCTGGCAAGATGGATTTCTGGAGGCCTATGTTCAGGATGGCACTGAAAAAACAGGGGATGGAAAGATCCGCTTATCCTGCCACCCTTGCTGGGAGTCAAAGTGTTTTGCCGTCTGCCCGCATGACATCTGGCGCACCATCCCGCTATTGTCGAAACCGGCTCTCATAGTTTACGGTGCTGAGTCTGACACCTTTTTGGCTTCGGCCGCCAAAAGATTCAGAGCAAAGGTTCCGGGGACTGCATTTTGGCTGTTCGAAGAAACAGGTCACTTCGTTCCCATGGAACGGCCGGATGAAACGGCCAAAGTCATCCTTGATTTTCTCGAAAATGAATCCAAAGATTTTTAAGTTGGAGCAAATTGCCCAGGCCGCTGAAATTGGTTTAGGGGCGACATCGCCTTCTCAGATCGAAATTGTTTCCGCCACCCAATATTAGCGTTGAACTGATCCGGCAATTTTTAATTGCCTGGTGATGGTTTTTATAATATTAAACACCGATCATTGGTTTTCGAAGAATCCGACGGAAAAACCTGCCGGGAGATCCTAAATGAATGAATTGCGAATATCCGCAACATCCTTAAAGATCTGAACTACCCCCGGGAGCCGCTCAACATGACCGCTCTGGAAGAGGCGCTGTTGAAATTTTCAAATGATATCCGCTTGCAGGATGATATCACCATCCTCGAGGCTCGGTTTTTACCTTAATCTGCCGGTTTAGCTTGCACGGTGCGAACATTCTGAACTGAGAGCATTGACACGTTAATTTGTGATGACAATGAATATTAGGCGCTTTGATATCCGACTTTGGCAGATGCTCAAGATAAAATGGCTGATTGCTCTGCCAGCTATCTTTCTTTTCTACACAGCTCAGATCCTCTTTGCCCAGAGCGTCCGGGTGGGCCCCGATGGTCAATTTTCGGAACAAACCCTTAAGCTGCCCTACGCCTTTTACAACGAGAATTTCGGATTCGCCGGCGGATTCGTGTATGGCAAAGTCGGCAAACCCCAGAAGCAGGCCCTCATGCTGGCCACGGGCATTGTGGGTACCAAGGGGGGCATGGGCTTTCTGGTGGGTCGCGATATCCAGATGCCACGTATCGATCGCCTGTTTCTGGATCCCATCGTGTCGGTGGGTTACTTCAGCGACAATGAATCCTATATCGACGGCAATCCCGATTTTCCGAACGAACGCGCCGGCAGCAACGACTCCGAAGAGGATAACTTCGTTGAAGGCGATGGCTGGGACAATTTTTTCCGGCTCAAATTCAAATATCTGCTACCCATCGGTAACGGCCGGGACGAAATCATCTCCACTGTTAAAATCAAGGAGGGACTTCCCATATCCGAACCCAAGGGAGGAACCTCCCTGAATCCGTTTAAAAGCGGCCGCAGCTACCTGGAGCTGCGCCCTTTTTACCGCTCCCAGGAGCTCGACGGCGATGATGTCGATACCACCATAAAAACCAACGGCACGGATTTTTCGCTGTTCTGGGACAACCGCGATTTTGCCGCCAACCCATCCAGGGGCTTTGGTTTCCGCGGCAAGGTATCGCGGGATTTTGGCTGGTTTAACAGCTCGGATTCATGGACCAACCTTGAAGGCGAGCTGGATGTCTACTTTCCATTTAAAATGGGGGATTGGCTGCGCCAGGGCGTTTTAGCCCTCAATCACTGGACGTCCTGGTCGCCAACCTGGGATGAACGATCGGATGGCACGATCAGCAACCGGCCGCCGGCTTATACCGGCTCGACCCTGGGCGGCCTCTGGCGCATGCGCGGCTATCCAACGCAGCGCTTCAACGACAAAGCCGCCACCTATTACGCCGCCGAGCTACGATTGATTCCCGAGTGGAATCCCTTTGAAAACTGGCCGCGGGTTCAAAAATATGTGGGCATCCAATGGCTGCAGTTTGTGCCCTTTGTGGAAATCGGGCGGGTGGCCCCGGAATGGGGTTTTTCGCGGTTGCACTCGGACATGAAATGGAATGCCGGTTTTGGTGTGCGGGCCTGGGCGCAGGGTATCGTCATCCGCATCGACACGGCCTATTCCGATGAAGGCGTCGGTTTGCAGATGATGATTGCCCAACCCTTTCAATTCTAATCAAAAAACCTCCGAAGGACGCGTATGAATATTAGCTTTCAATTTAAGTGGTGCTTATTGGGTCGGACCATGTGCGGCTTGATGGTTTCCGCCGTCATCATCATCATCCAGGGGTGTGGCGGCCCACCCCTGAAGCCCTGGCACACGGAGAAGCTGACCGAAGAATTCACGGCCGATATGTCCGATACGATCCAGACCTTTGATGACTATCGCAGGCTGGAAGATCGCTTGTTTAAGCAATTGGAGGAAAAGGTCTACGCGCGTACGGCAACCGGGCCGGAATACGCACTGGTGCGCTACAGTGCCGGCAGCGCGGCAGATCCCCGGCAACGCCGGCCCAACTGGAACCGCAGCTTTGAATTCACAAGCGACCAGCCTGTTGGTGGTGTGCTGTTGCTGCACGGCATGTCGGATTCGCCATACAGCTTGCGAGTTTTAGGCGAGACGCTCAAACAGCGCAACTACTGGGTCATCGGTCTGCGGCTGCCCGGTCACGGCACGGCACCCTCGGGGCTCAAACACATCAGCTGGCGCGATATGGCTGCTGCGGTGCGGTTGGGCGTGGCACACCTGGGTTCCAAACTCGGACGGAAGCCGATTCACATTGTGGGTTATTCGAACGGGGCGCCGCTGGCAATAAATTACACCCTTGACGCACTTGAAGATGATGCCTTGACGGTGCCGGCCAGCTTGGTGCTGATTTCGCCATCCATCGGCCTGCATCCTGCAGCCGCTCTGGCCCAATGGAAACGGCGGTTGTCTATTTTACCCGGTCTGGGGGGAATGGCCTGGCTGTCGGTCATGCCCGAATTCGACCCTTACAAATACAATTCCTTTGCCACCAATGCTGCCGAGCAGGTTCACGGCCTAACCCGTTCGGTGGCCCGGCGCATCACAGCCCGGGCCAGCTCCGGTGCGAACCCCGTTTTGCCGCCAACGCTGGTGCTAAAATCCACCGTGGATGCCACGGTCTCAACCGATGCCGTGGTTGACCGCCTGCTCAAGCATCTCAAGCCGAATCGTCATGAGCTGGTTCTGTTTGATATTAACCGTTTTGCAGCCAAGACAAGCCTGTTGATTGCCGACCCGGCTCCATTTACGGTGCGTTTAACGGCAGACAAGAGCCTGCCATTTATTTTGACGCTGGTGACCAACGCCAACCCACAGAGCCGGTCGGTTGTCGCCCACCACAAACCACCCTTTTCAAATGGAGCATCCAAGATCGAGCCGCTGCATCTCTCCTGGCCGCTGGGCGTGATTTCTTTATCCCATGTGGCGCTGCCGTTTGCGCCAGATGATCCGCTTTACGGGCAGGGCCCGCCTGCCAAAGAAGACGCGCTCTTTCTGGGCCAGATGGCCATCCAGGGCGAACGGGACCTGTTGAAGATTCCCTCCAGTTTTTTATTGCGCATCCGCTACAATCCGTTTTACGTGTATCTGGAAACACGGGTGCTCGAATGGTTCGAGCTGGCCGGTTAAACAACCTCTTGATGGTGTCTAAGAGAAGGAATGATCATGAAAACAAAAGCATGCAATATCGAACGACGGTTTTCAACGCCATTGCTGGGATTGCTCTTTCTGCTGGCATTGGCGCTTGTCATCAGCGCCTGCTCGAGCAGCCGGCGTTATAAGATCAATCTGATGCCCGCGCCCACTGTTTTCCAAGACGGTGCCGTCGATCCACTGCCCAAAGGGCAGCCGCCGGTATCTTACGATGACTTCCGCATGCTGTATGCCACGGATCGCAAGCCCTCCGATAATCCTGATGAAAGGCCCTTTTATCTCGATGAGGCCGGCTTTATCATAAGACTGGGAGAGGCCAGAGTCAAAGCCGGGCCGGAAGGGGCCGACTGGGAAGCGATGCGCCAAATCACTCTGGCAAAGAACCGCTCAGGGGGGTATCCCCTTGAGGTGGCGTCGGTCAACGCTACCGGATATTTGGCAGACACCTATTCTTTTCTGACGCGTTCGATTCCTGATGACCCGTCGACCGATGACCGCGGCCGGGAATTTGCCCCGCTTGTCGATGCGCGCCTGGCGGCATCCGGCGACAAGGATATCTATGTTTATATCCACGGTTTCCGGGTGATGTTTGACGTTCCCGTGCTGGTTGCCTCCGAGCTGTGGCATTTTATGGGCTATCGGGGGGCTTTTATTGCCTACAGCTGGGCGTCGACGCCCAGTTTATTTGCCTATTTAGCGGACCTGGAGGCCGCCGTCATCATGGCCCGCAAACTGCGTCTGTTTTTTACCTACCTGGCGGAAGAAACCCGGGCTGAAAAAATCCACATTGTCGCCTTCAGTGCCGGATCGCGGCTGGTGGTTCGGGCGCTGCACCAGATGGCTCTGCTTTCGGAAGATAAAACCGACGAAGAGATTCGCAAGAAGCTGCGCATCGGCAATGTCATTATTATCGGCGGTGACATCAGCCATGAGGAATTTGGCGTTGCGCTGGCGGACGGACTGCTCAGGGTTCCGGAACGCACCACCATCTACGTTTCATCGGCCGACCGGGCCCTGATTTTTGTCAACCGTTTATTTCGCCGCGAGCGGATCGGCCAGTTGTGGGCCGAGGATTTGCCGGTACGCGCAGCAGACTTTCTGCGGGCACATCCGTCGTTGCAATTCATCGATGTCACCGAGGCCGCCGGCTCGACGGACGGCAACGGGCACAACTATTTTCGGCAAAGCCCCTGGGTCAGCTCCGATCTGTTGGCCCTGTTGGCCTACGACCTTGGCGCTGCCAAACGCGGTCTTGAAAAGAATGAGAACCTGCCGGTCTGGAAATTCCCGCCGGATTTTATCGAACGGCTGCAAAAAGTGCTCATAGAAATGAATCCGGATTGGGCCGGTGCCCAGGGCAAAGCGGACGACTGAAGGCAGGGGTTTCCACCAAGCGGTGCTTAATTGAAAAGCGCGGAACCTTTTCTCTACCTAGTCCAATGAGTTACAGCACATTATCATATCTTACCACGAAGTTCACGAAGATACGAAGAAATACTTATTTTAGGGTCTTTGTTGAGCTTCGTGCATCCCACGCCCGCCATCGCGAGCCGATCCATTCGGCCCGAGCTCATGGCCGAGGGCAGGCGAGGCGGGCGGGTTTGTGTTCTTCGCGGTGAGGAATAAGATGGATGCATTTAAGATGTTGCTGACTCGATACCGTAGCGCAATAAAACGCCTTCGATTGGTTTTCAAACCGGCAATTGCATTTGAATTCTGGGCGACCCTGTTATTCATGGTATCTATTGTGCCGGCATCCGGCTGGCTGCTCAACCGGCTGGTGGCTGCCAGCGGTCAATATGCGGTTTCGGATAATGATCTGATTGCCTTTTTCCTTTCAACCCCGGGCATCCTTTTCCTCATTTTCAGTGTGGGCTTCGTCCTGGCCTTCTGGTTTGCGGAGCAGGTGGGGTTGTTGATTATTTCTGTCAAGGCGGCTTTCGAAAAGAAGATTAACGTCAGCCAGGTGCTATGGGAACAAATAGCGCTTTTTCCGGCATTGATTCGTCTCGGATTGCTTCAGGCGGGGGGTTATTTAGTGGCCAGTATCCCATTTGTTTTAGGGATTGGGCTGGTTTACTTGCTGCTGCTGGAATTCGATATATACTTCTATATTAACGTAAAGCCGTTGCGCTTTTGGATTGCACTGATCATCGCGGGAACGATATTAGCGGCCTATCTTCTGCTGGCCGCCTTGTTGTACGTCCGATGGCTGTTTTCCATTCCGATCCTTGTCTTTGAAAATACAACCCCCATCGGGGCTTTAAGAAAAAGCTGGCGGCTGACGCGGGGGCGCTTCCGGGAATTGGCAGTTCCGCTGGCGGTCTGGTGGGTGGCTGTATTCATATCGTCTTTGGCCATGACATGGTTGGTGCGGCTGGCAGCCGCTCAGCTACTCGATCAGATGGGCCTGACCCTGAAAATCGTGGTCCCCATCGTGCTGATAACCCTGGCGCTTATGACTCTCCTGGATATCATCTGGCTGATCATCGGTAAGATCGTGCACGTCATGCTGATGGCCGATTTTTATCTTGAGACAACGGATGGCGACCAAAGGCTGAGCGCACCGGTCGCAACGGCCAAAATACTCTCACCGGTAGCCGTAAAAAGGATCGGCTGGGGGATTGCCGGTGTGGCATTGGCTATAGGGGTCATCGCCGGTGCTGCTTTTCTGCAGGGCTTCAATATCGATCGCACGGTTGAGATTACGGGTCACCGCGGCACTAAAGTCAGGGCGCCGGAAAACACCCTGAGTGCAGTTCGGCATGCCATTGCCGAAGGCGCCGACTTTGCCGAAATCGATGTCCAGACCACCGCCGACGGTGTGGTGGTGCTTTTGCATGATGACGATCTCATGCGGGTGGCATCCTTGCCCCGGAGGCTGCGGGACATCAAATACACCGAGCTGGAGGACATCGATGTGGGCAGCTGGTTTGCCCCGGAATTCAGCAGCGAACGCGTACCCACACTACAAGAAGTCATCGATCTTGCCCGGGGTCGCATCAAGTTGAACATCGAACTCAAGTACACCTGGCCGGATCCCACGCTTACGGGAAAAGTCGTAAACATAATTCGCCAAAATGGTTTTACCTCCGATTGTGTCGTCAGTTCATTGAATTTTTCAGCGGTGACGGAAATCAAGCAACGATCTCCGGAACTCATTACCGGCTTTATCGTATTCCAGGCGGCCGGAAACCTGTCCCGCATGGAAGCAGATTTTCTGAGTCTCAGCGCAGCCAGAGCCACATCCGGGCTGGTCAGGCAGTTGCACCGCAACAAAAGAGCCGTTCACGTCTGGACGGTCAATGATTTCAACAATGTCATCTCAATGGTTGAGCGCGGGGTGGATAACATTATAACCGATTACCCCCGCGACGTGCGTGGTTTCATCCAAGAATGGCAGGCGCTCTCAGACACCGAAAGAATCGTGCTGATGTTGCGAAACCTTATCGTGGGGATCGAAAGCCCTGAGCCATCTGACCTTTGACAAATGGGGAGGTCAAAATGAATGAGGATATTAAAAAATCAAGCACCACCAATGAGCTCGCCCGCGAACGCAACCAGGCGGCTGCCGACCGCACGCTGATGGCTTGGATCCGGACGGCCATCGCCATGATCGGCTTCGGATTTGGTGTCGGAAAATTATCCGATGTGCTTGAAGAAAAAACAGCGACAATGCCAGATGATTCCTTTGATGGTGGCATCATTTTTGGAGAAGCGTTTATCACTCTAAACATTCTCAGCCTGCTGGCTGCCATCGTCCAGTATTGGCGCGTTTCGAAACGGATCGACAATCCGCAATATGTTTATACGCCGTCGCGCGCCCTGCCGATGATGACGGCCATTGCGCTGCTGCTGATCGGTTTGTTTGGATTCATTGCGATTTTGCTCTGAGTGGGCAGACCGAATCAATAAGCACATCAGCACATCTTCAAAGAAAAAATCGTAAATTGATGGCAACTGTGGACATTGATGAAAGATCCCAAATATAAGCGGTATAAAAAGAGGCGCTGGCTCTGGGCCGTGGGGGGTATTCTCCTCTTGATCGGATTGTGGCACCTGGTTGCAAGCTTCTATCTGGAAGAAGAAAAGGAGCTGCGCCGTCAACTTCGCGAAACCGTAAAGGAAAAATTTCCCGAGCAGACAGCCCAAATCTATGAGAGTTTCGGGTTGTTTTACTTTGAGAAGGATGGTGAAACACCCGGCAGGTTGGATACGGATCAGAAAACCATCGTTCTGATTCACGGGCTGGACGATCCCGGTAAGGTCTGGCAGAACCTGGCGCCGACGCTGGTTCAAGCCGATTTTAATGTATGGCTGATGCACTATCCCAATGACCAGCCGATCGTGGAGTCGGCCCGGCTGTTTTTCACCGAGTTAAAATCGCTCAAACAGCGCGACATTGACCGTATTTCCATTGTGGCGCACAGCATGGGCGGCCTGGTTTCCAGAGAAATGCTTACCAGCCCTGAATTGGAGTATACCGCATCAATGATAGATGGGCAGGTGCCCGAAGTCGCAACCCTGATTATGGCGGGAACACCCAATCACGGTTCACAAATGGCACGAATGCGGGTATTCGCCGAGATGCGCGATCAGATGGCGCGCCTGAGCAAGGGTGAAATAAACTGGCTGGGTTCAATTCTTGACGGCGCCGGTGAGGCCAAAATCGACCTGCTGCCGGGAAGCCAGTTTTTAACCGAGCTCAACGCCCGGCCCCATCCTGCGGGGGTGGACATGTTGATTATTGCCGGTGTGACCAGCCCCTGGAAGGAGAGTGACATTAAGCGCTGGGTGAGCGACACGCGTCGAATAGTGCCGTCAGAGCAGCAAAAGTGGGTGGATGAGTTCGGCAATAACATGATTGCTCTGACCCATGGATTGGGGGACGGCCTGGTGACGGTTGAATCAACCCGGCTGGCCGGGGTGCCCCACCGCACCGTCGACGGCACCCACCTGTCGATGATCCGCAACGTCACCACCAGCAGCCGGCGCATCCCGCCGGCGGTGCCCATCATTGTCGATCACCTAAAAGCTCAAGAAACACAATGATGTTTATTTGAGGCGTCGAGGAGTTTTTCTTAAATTGGTAGCGGAATGCAATATCAGCGACTTCATCGTGCAAACTCATGATTTAGGGAGTGTAGCGAAAGAACAGAATTCAAATATAAAATAATGGGTTAAACGCAAAATCAAATTTGCGCCCTTCCGTAGCTTTGGGGTTATTGCTGTTCTTTCGCAACGCTCCCTAAATCATTCAAACAGTGCAAGATTTCGCTCCTGATAATGCATTCCGCTATTATCAGGGATTGGTCGGAAAATTCCCCGACCCCTCGTCTATTTAAGTGAAAAGTGTTCAGGTGTCAGCAATCAGAAGACAGAGAACAGAAAACAGAGGACAGAACGGTAAATCTTCATTGAGAGCCGGCTTCCAAGGCTTCATAAGCACGTTCGACCGCCGTATCACAGGAATTGGCCCGTCCGGTGCCGGTGTCACTGAAGGTGAAAATTAAAAAAGCGGGATTGATCAGTCCTGCAAACAAACTGGCGCCTGCGCCTGCGAGCCGCCTTCCCCTGGGAAGCCGGGTGACGGAAACCTCAGGCGCGGCCAGGGTGCCCTCAATTCGAACTGGATTGGCAAGACTGACCAGGCTCGCGCGCTTGGGTCTGGGTGCTATAATCACTTTTAGCTCTTCGGTATTCAGATTCAGTACCCCGCTACCCGCAATCGTAATGCGCTGCGTGTCGAGCAGCAAATCGTCCACCTCCGCCAGCCCGTCATTTAAATCGATGTGCGTGACAAAGCAGTTGATTTCGGTCACAGATTCTCTTTGCCAGCTAGGAGAGAGCATTGTCGTAATCAAGTCAGCCGCCCAGAGATCCACCATTCGGCTTGAAATCCGGCCGGGTCCACCGATAACTGAGATGCGGCCATCGGCATTCCCCAGGAACTCGCGTCGAGTCGCTCCGGGGCCTTTTAGATCGACATAGAGGTTTATGCGTCCCTCCAAGAGGTGCGTCACACCCATCCGATATAATAACAGCCCGTAGTCTAATTCTTGGGCGGTGATCTGAAGCCCGGTCATCGGCGGATTGACAGCTGCATTCAGTTCAAACTCGCTGCTCATGCGCGCACCGGTCAATCCGGTGGCTTGGGTCGACGATTTAAAACGGCCGTCCTTCAGATTAACTTTGGATACTAAATCACCAAAATCGCCGATATCCTCTAAGCCCGCGTCGATACGTTTGATTTTTATATCAAGATCCATATCCGCCGATAGAAGGGCGTCAACCGGAAGCGTGTACTCGGGGATGACATGGGTTTTATTGCGGGCGGGCGCAGTATCTTTATTCACATCAAAAAGATCGATGTCATCCAGATGGATCAGATCTGCAATGATGCTTCCGCTGATTTTTGGGCGCGGCGGTCCTTTCAAAACGAATATATCCGCTTTAAGGTCACTCTTTCCGACTCGCAGATCCTCTTCAAATGTGAATCGATTGCCGTTACCCGTAATACGCCCCCTGGCGCGAAAGGCACCCCGCAGTGGAACCGTAAAATCAACCAGAGGATCAAGTTCTTCGATTTCTTTTCCCGTTAGATCATATGTCAGCTCAAACGCATTATTTTTAAACGGTCTTTCAACAGTGCCTGCAGCCTGAAACTGCACTTCGGCCGTCTGCAGGGCTATCTGCACCGGCAGAGAGATATCGGCTTCCCGGATTTTCATGAGATTTGTGGTGCCGACCTCTGCATTAAAAGCATTTCCTTGCAGCGTTCCGCTGAAGTTGCCAGCTAACGACCGGTCTTTACGCGTTGCCAGCGCCACATTTTCAATCTGGACAGCAACCGTCTGGTTGACGATTTCTGTGGTGTAGTTCAATCTGGCCGGAGAAACCTGCAAAGTGAAGTTTGCCCGGTCGAGCAGCGCTCGCAAGGTCTTACCTGAACTGTTGCCCTCCAGGTTAATGGCATCGGCAGTTCCGGTAATGATTTGAGGGATATCCAGTTGCTGGAGTGCTTGTGCTACATCAACTCTTCCGATTTTTGTCTTTAGCTCCACAGCGGGAACATTGTTGCGTCGCTGTAACTGAATCTGGCCGTTGGCGGGGGCACCCGCCAGGTTTGCACGAAAGGGAACGCTCAGTTTGCCGTTTTTGAGTCTCACTGAGGATTTGATGTCGGTCACCGGCAAAGGCATATTTGCCACACTTTTTACCGTTAGATCCATTTTGGCATCAAAAGCGTTTAAACCCTCGAGCGTGATGGGATGATCCAGCGGCCCGGCCGAGCTTCTTTTAGATGCGGTTTTTGACGAAGCCGCAAATTCGCTCAGGTTGAGGTGCTTTGTGGATAGGTTACCGGTGAGAAGAGGTCGCGGTTGCTTTTCTTCCCAACGGGCACTGCCGCTTAAACGATTGTTTCCCATCTGAACCTTGATGTTGCGGGCCTCATGCACATCACCGTCGCTGCTGAGCTCAGCGCTCAGATTGTATCTGCCGATGGCCGGAAGCGAACTTCCAACCAGCGGGCTCAGTGATTCAAAGCGGTTACCCGAAATACGCGCTTCGATCTGCAAAACCGTCTCGTTCTCGATTTTGACGACAGCCCCATTGCCCGTCAGAGTAGCCCCCGACGCGGATGCTTTAAATTTCAACGGCCAGGCCTTCTGGCCGGCCTCTTCGGATGTCTCCGAGCCGCCATTGAAGGTCAGCGATAAAGGAACGGTGTCAAGTTTGGCGTCTATCGACGCCGTCACAGAGCCTTTTTCGTTTGCGGATGCGCTGCCCTGATCGATACGAAGCATCTTCCAAGGACCGGGCCGCTCAATGCTACCTTCCAGCCCTTTGAACATGTAGTTGCCATCTTTCATCTGGGCCTTAAATGAAAACTCGTAGGGACCGACCACCGGGAGTTCAGCATCCAGAAACTGGGCCAGTATGTTGAGATTTTCGCCCTGTAGCCGGACGTCAAACTCGAAGCTCTCAGCCACCTTTGCCGGTATGATTGCGCCGTCAAGGTTCAGTTTTGTTTCGGCAATGTTAAGCTCAGCCTCCATCGGCCAGGGTGTGGTCTGAGAGATACCTTCAATTGGCGGCTTCGATGCGAACGCGAGTGAAAAGGGCAAATCGTCAAAGAGGCCCTCTAAGGCAAGTTGAAGCGGTTCGTCCTGGCCGCCTGATACCGCTCCATCCTTTATTTCGAGTGCATGTGTTTCCGGTGGACCCTGTAGCCGGGCGGAAATATCCGTCATGCGGAAGGCTCCCTCGGTTTTGTTCACGTTGGCGGAGAATTCAAAAGGGCCACTGGTTGGGAAAGCCACGTCAAAAAGGCTTTCGAGAGAATCTGCCTGATTGCCGCGAATCTCGATGCGGTAATCACCTTGTTCCCACTTGAATGCCTGCTGCATCTGCCCGGCGATAGCCAGCGACATATCGGGTCCTTCTATGATCAGCTCCAGGGACCATGGATTTTGAGGGCCGGACAATTCCGCCGGGCTGTCGGCGTTAAGCCGAATGTTGAATGCCATTCCTTTTGTCGAGCCCTGGGCCTCGATTCGCTCCGGCTCTCCGGGAATGTTCCAGAGCCGCGCCTCGCCAATCTCCAAGCGCTTGCGGCGGCTGTCAGCCGATCGATAATT
>JASFGH010000003.1:0-24194 GCA_050123865.1 Desulfobacterales bacterium
AACCATCCAAAACATATGGATTACGACCTGGGACAGGAAATCTGCCACAAGCTGCGTGCCGGTTATCGGAATACGATCATGGAGCTGTACAATCGGTACGCGCATTTGTTTAGCGCCTTTGCCCGCCATCGTCTGTTCGACAAGGACCCGCATGGAATTGAAAGCGTGCTTTCAAAATTCTGGCTCGAACTGTTAAACGCTAAAGCCATCTGCAAATACAACGGCAACGCTTCCTTGCAGACGTATTTAACTGTTATCCTGAACAGAAGAATTATCGATGCCAACCGCAAATTCGCGCGGAAACGGAAGGCGGAACCGGTCACGCATGAAAATGAAGAAAACGATCAACGGCACACCCAGCAAACGCCGGAGACAGAATTAATGGCAAAAGAACAGCGCAAATTGATCCAAAAAGCCCTGGTCCAGCTATCGGATCAATCACCCCGGGATGCCAACCTAATCCGCATGAATCTGGAGGGTTTGGGCTATGAGCAGATGGCGGTACGGGAATTAAATGGGGAGAGCGCCGATCCTGAAGAATTAAGGCGCAAAGTCGATGCCATCAAGAAACAATTTACCCGCAAAGAAACCGGTTCGATGGCCAAATTCAAAAACGTGTTGAGTCAGTGCCTGGATACAAACGGGTTGGATTATACCGATTTATTGAATTGCTAAAAAATATGGGGATTTATTGTCACCTTTAGATGACGACATACGACTATAACCAGGGGACCTATGGGTTGTTAAACAGTCAGCGGGGCAGAAAAACAGATGATGGATAAAAATTTGAATAAGGGTCAAATTCCACCAAAATTACTGGACGCTTTGCGGAACGGGTACAGCGGTGATCATGAAAAAGCGCTCAACAAATGCCCGTTTGCCGAACAGGCTATTGCCTGTGCATTCGAAGAATTGACGCCGGATGTGCAGCAGACCATGGAGGCGCACCTTGAGAGCTGCCGTGCCTGTATGGATCTGATCCTTGATGCCCGCACGGCTCAAATCGAATCCCAGGAACTGGCCAAAAACCCGCCGAAAATTTTGCCCGCACTATCGGATGCCATCAGTCAGCCGCCTCAATCTTCGCTAATCGGGAAAATATTGGGTGGCACTTTTATGACCCTCAGAATCATTGCCGCGCCGGTGGCTGTGGTCTGTTTTATGATTGTTATTTCCAGGCTCGACGTGCTGGACACTGTCAATTCCAGTGTCAAAAAGATAGGCACCACTGAATGGTCTCCAACTATAATAAATAAGATTGCCCCGGTTCCGGCACCCCAGAAAGAACAGGCCGACCCATCGGCGGTGACTGCTCAGAAAGATCCTGCAACCGTCAGTTCGTTTTCAATGCATGAAAACTGGTCGATAGATCCGTTTGAGCCTGCTTTTCGTGACAAACCCCGGGCGGTCCCTAAAAAATCAAAACCGATCAGCCTGCTGGAGAGATTGGATCTGAGCCAGTTAAAGCTGGTAGGCGTGATGGTTTCCGACAAGGGCAACAAAGCCCTTGTGGAAGACGCATCCGGCAAAGGTCATATGATCCAGGAAGGCTCACATATCGGCATCAACGCCGGCAAGGTCAGTCGGATTTTAAAAGACCGGGTGATCATTGAAGAAAAGATCGAAGACGCCTACGGAAGAATTAAAACCTGGAAAAGGATCCTAAAACTGAACAAACCTTAAAAGCCACCTTCCTATGTCCTGAATTTTATGACCGATGGTAAAAAATGTCACTTTCGCAGGAAAGATTTCGACTACTTCTCTGAAAACGCATTCAGGGAGGTAAATTATGAGATCAATCCGTCTTAGCGTCAGCACTATTTTCTGTATTATGGCCATGCTTGCCTTTTTTGTGAATCCCATTTGCGAGGCCCGCAAAGCCGGCATTTCCTTGGTCGTTCACAAAAAAATCGTAATGCCTGCAGCAGAAAACCAGAAAACAACGATGCCAGAGCCGAAACTGGATCTGTCCGACGTCGACCCGGATATAGAAGACGACACGAATATTGATGTTGAAACAGCATATGCCGGCAACAAAGCGCCCGTCTATGACCCGGCCGGCAAAACCGATCCCTTCGAACCTTTGATAAAAGGTATCTCAAAAGATACATCCCAAAAGGCCACCTATGCCGATACCGATACCAAAGGCGATACACCACTTGAAAAAATTGATTTAAGCCAGTTGAAGCTGACCGGAATTGTTCGGGCCGCCAGCGGCAACAAAGGGCTGGTCAGGGAAGCCAGCGGCAGGGGCCATATCATCGTGCAGGGCACCCGGATAGGAATCCACGGTGGCCGCGTGGCGGAAGTGTTAAGCGACAAAATTATCATCAGAGAAAAAATGAAAGATGTGCTCGGTAAAATATTTCTCCAGAATACAGAGATGAAGCTTCATAAAGGTTAAATATATCAGTATATCCCAACAGATCGGTTATCAGCAAAATCTCAAAGGCCACCACCACGGCAATGCCCACCAACCCCCATGGCCCGCCGGCAGTTCCGCCGCTGGATCCGCCAGTTGCAAAATCTCCTCAACAGAACAAGCACCCACCAGAGTAAACATGCTGACAAACGCCCAGAAAAATGGGTTGTTGAGAAAAGGTGTCATTTTATTACCCTATTTCTTTATCAAAATTACACCGCGTATATGCGTTCGGCTGCGGTTCAATATTAGCGCAGCATCAAACATCAGCTGATAACCGCACTATTGAGAATATCACGCAGGCAGGCAACTCGTGATGTCTAATGGATATCAAAGGCCGGAAGCGCTTTCAAGGTTAGCACAAGCGTGCAGAAAAAAAGCGAAATAGATTCAACCAGACGGGGGGGCTTTGCCTCTTGCGGGAAGATAACAATCCTGGCAATTCTGACACGGGCAAATTATCGTGGAATTGGCGGGTGGCAACGAATTATCTTTTCCAATCCGGCTCCTGAGATTTTTTGATGGGATCGACAATGGCCGCCACCGGCGGTTTGCCGGCCTTAAGCCTGGCCTTGCGCTGATAAAGCCGCTCGCCGGGCATCAGATGGCATATCCCCCAGAAAAAGAAGAATTGGGCCAATGCAAATACGATATAAAAAATAATCACTTTATAATAATCTTTAAGAACTGCGATTGTTTCATTTAGCGTCATGGGCATCCTCCTCAAATAGTGACTTTGCAGACCAGCACGGGGAAAGTTGCGCCTCAACGGAAGCACTAATGCAAACAAATCCTATTATATAAATGTACACATATCAAGTATAATTGTACATTTTCTATTGTCACTTTAATTGCAGAAATTCATGGGGCCGGCGAGATTATGAGTGGCTAATAAACAATAATAAGCCGCGGACTGAGGGATGTCCTGAAGCGCTGAGAAGGCACGCGAGGGGGAAAAAATCAATATATGCCCGGCCCCCATCTAAAGTAACTGACCAGAAACAAGGCCAGGACACTGCCCGGAATGGCCAAAGTCAGTTTAACAAGTGTCCACCATGATGTGGGCTCATATTCCTGGGGTTCAGCAGCATAGTGCACGCTGGGAAAGGGAATAACGGTGCAGCCGCTGGCGGTGGTAACGGCGTTGATCAGACCCAGGCAGGCCATTTTTTTTAGAATAAGCTGAATTAACATCTGATCATTCAATCGCTGGGCTTTGTGCATAATTTGAAGATAATAATCCCGCTTGCGGGCAACAGCTTCAAATGGTTCAGGCATGATCAGACCTCTCTTAAGTGGTTTTGACGGTTTTTTTGGATGACGCTGCAGCCGTTTTAGGGCCATCTTGCCAGATGCCGGCAATTTTTTTGGATAGATATTCGATCAGGTCAAAATCGTCTACCACAGCCGCTTTTTCAAGCATTTCCAGATACTCCTGTAATTCCGGAAACATGTCAACAACCTTTTGAGATAACAGAATGCCATCAGTTGATGATGCGGCTCCAATTGTTTTGCTGCCAGGTGGCGGCTGGAGCTGTTGTACGGGTACCTCCAGGCATTGCGCAATGCGGTTGAGATCATCGTCGCTGACGCGCTGCTTTCCCAGCTCGATGTTCTTAATTTTCGTGCGCCCCGAATCCAGGGTTGTTTTGAATGCTCGGGATCCCAGCTCGGCCTGGTTGAGACCGGCCCGTTTCCTTAAAATTTGGATCATTTCACTCTGGGTCAGCTGCAAATTTCTCCGCCTAATGATCAATGGATAAACACTCGAAAAAGTTCCCCCGGCCAATCGGTACGTCAGTAAAACTACAATTTGTCCGTAAAAATGTCAATCTGAAAATAGGTTCAGGGTTATTCGATTGCGGATTGTGGATTGCGGACTAGAGATTTCGGAATTTTAATTAGCCACAGACCCACACCGACAAACACAGACGATAAAACAAAAATTAACCAAAGACTTGTCCGCCATTGTTGTGGAGGATTTCGCAGATAGAGACAGTCGATCAAACGAACAATATTAATCCACAGATTACGCAGATTATATATTAACAATGAACGAGTAAAAATTTAACAATTATGAAGTTAGTGGTATTTTTTAGGTTTTACTAAAGAATTTTTATCGCGAAGCGATTGAGGGTTTTTGTCCAATCGTCGTCCTTGCCGTGGCGAAGCTGCTAAGTGAAGACAGGTCCCGATTGGACAAAAGAAAAAAATTTCTCTGGACCCTCGCCCGCCAGGCGGGGCCGCAAGGCGAGGCGGGCGGGTCTGTGAACTCGAGCGAAGTCAGCCGGAGGCGGACAAGCGGGTGGTGAAAACAATTCGAATGATACGCATGTTTTTAAGATTCTGGGTTATGGAATGGTTAGCGGGAAAGCTGGTTGCCATACCATTTCCATCGGCCATTTTCTTTGATAATATAAAAGCGAGACAATATGGGAATTTCAAAATATTTGTCTTTTCGCACGCCTTCAACTTTTGCAAGGTTTCCATGGCGTTCAAACCCGGTCAGGATGACTTTTGATTCCGAAATATAAGGAGCCCCTATTTTAAAGAAAGCGAGAAGACGGTTTTTGGTTACGCCATTGCTCAGAAAATTATCGGATACGTACTCGGAGACTTTCAAAATATCTTTATCCGCAGTTGCCTGATTAAAGCCATTTAAGAAGGCTTTGACATCCTCGGGCAATTCGATAGCTTTGAGCGGTTTTTTCGGCGGGCGGTCTCTTTTAACAGCGCCGGCAACCAGATCAAACAAAGGGTCATAATGAACCGAAGTGGGCGCAACCGGTTGCCTTGTTTCCGATGTGACAACAACCACCAGATCCAGTTTGGGAGCGACCACAATAAATTGCCCTCTTCGGCCCCAGGCCCGATAACTGTGGCAGCCATCCACATCCTTCACCCACCACTGATAGCCGTACCCCGTGGGCCCATATATTCGATGGGCATACCATCTGTGGCGGGTGGATGCCTGCACCCACTGTTCAGAGACAATGGATTGGCCGTCCCAATACCCGTTATTCAGGTACAGGAACCCTAGTTTGGCTAAATCCCGGGCTGTGAGACTTAAACCAAAACCGCCGGTATAGTACCCTTGAGGATCATTATCCCAGTGCCTTTGCCGGATGCCCAACGGCTCAAAAAGATATTGATCTGCAAATTCCAGCGTACTGGTCTTCGTCGATTTCTCCAGAATGATGGACAGCTGATGGGATAAGGATGAATTGTAATTAAAAACGTTGCCCGGATAATCTTCCAGCGGGAGCTGAAGCATATACTCTCCCCAGTCCAGCGAAGTAACCCAGTCCCATATATCCGGGCCCCAATCATTCCACTTTAATCCTGCGCTCATGGTCAAAAGGTGTTTAAGGCGGATCTCTCTTTTTCTCCAATCCAAATCATCGGTGGCATATTCAGGAAAAAAATCATACAGTCTTTGATCCACACTCTTCAGATAACCTTTGTCCAGAGCAATACCGATCAGGGCCGACGTGAAGCTTTTGGTAACCGAATGGATTGCGGCAATGCGATCAGGGCTGCCCTGGCGGAAGTATTTCTCAAAAACCAGGTTGCCGTTTTTAACGACCAACAAACTGAATGCATCCGGAAGTCTTTCCTCGATGAATTCAACGGCTATCTTCAATTTAGCAGAATCCATGCCCTGCTGCTCCGGGGTAGACATCTTCCAGCCATCGGTGGGCCAGTAATTCCGCTTTATCGGTTGGGCGCTGATTGCATTTTTATTAAAGAATAGAAAAAGGATAAAAGCGAAAATACAAAACACTGTTTTCTTAAAATCTGTATTTAATATTTTCATGTTTTTCCTTTTATCATATGCAGGGAGGCCCATAGTTCTTTATGGCCTCCCAGGGGTAAACCACCGGCCGCAAGAAGTCGCGTTTGACGTCTTCCAAGTTAGCCCCTCTGATTTCGATCTGATCTCTTGCTAAATTTCAATCTTTTGGGTAGTCGTCGCAAAACTCATGATGCTTGCGATTCCAAGACGCACAATATTCTGACGAGAACTCAGATACGAATGTAGAAATGCAGAGCCGGTATGGATCAGCTGAAACAGAGGGTACAGAAGAACTTATATGGATTTATACTCAAATAATAGGATTCAGTCAATCGTTATTGAGAATACCCGCTGAGTAAAAACATCACCATCAACTACGAAGTACCATGGCCGCCACAGATTGACATAAAAGCGGAATTGTTTCTTTGGGCAATCAACTGAGATCCGGAAAATGGGATCAACACTACGGCCATTTTCGAAAACGAAATTATTTTGACGCCGGATTTTGCTTTATTCATTGTTGACAAATTTGTTTAAATTTGAAATAGTTAAGTAGTCCACGATTTAAAGGAATCATAACGAACAATCCTGAAAATCCGCTCAGGGCATCGGTGGTGACAGCCACAGATAATATTCTTCTAAAGGACCAAGGACGCATCCGGCTTATAAGGCAGAGTCAGAAGTGACTCTGCCATTATATTTTTGAATTCTGTTTAACTATACCAAAGTTCAATTAACCAAGGAGGAAATGATGAGAGAAGCCCAGATTGGAGATTTGGTAAGCGTACATTATACCGGAAAACTAAAAACTGGAGAGGTCTTTGACTCATCCAAGGATCGTGATCCTCTGGAATTCACATTGGGCAATAAGGAGCTGCTTACGGGTTTTGAAGACGGTGTGATGGGCATGAAGCCCGGTGAATCCAAGTCAGTGATGCTTGAGCCTGAAGATGCCTTTGGCGATCGGCGTGAGGATTTGCTTCTGAAACTCCCTAAAAAAGAGTTTCCGCAAAATATAACACCATCCATCGGATTACAGCTGACGTTGAGCAATGCCAGTGGCAATAAAATGACTGTTGTTATCACGGAAGTGGGCGAAAAATCGGTGACGCTGGATGGTAACCACCCGTTGTCCGGTCAAACCGTTGTTTTTGACATCAAATTGTTAGAAATCAAAGAATAATTCTCATTTTTGCGGTTTATAGGGCTTTTTTCTAATAGATGGCTTGCCTTAAAAGAAAAGGCATTCCCCCCTCGATGGGCAGGAATGCCTTTTTATTTAATGACTAATCAAACTAGACGACTGTCACATTGGCAGCGGCAGGACCTTTTTGACCCTGCTCGATGTCAAAGGTAACCTGGTCGCCTTCATTCAGAGATTTGAAACCGCTCATATTGATGGCGGAATGATGGACGAAAACATCCGGTCCGTCTTCCTGCTCAATGAAGCCAAATCCTTTACGATCATTAAACCACTTAACTGTTCCGTTGGCCATGATAACATCCTCCTTTCTTCAAAATTATCAACGTCTCTAACTGGAGGATGCATATTGTCCTTCAGAACGAAACTGTCCCGCCAAATGCCAGCGGGACTTTATTGACAAATTTAATTATAACCTTCCCTGAGACGGAAAGCAAGCAGTTTCTGTAAATGAGGCTTTGATATGGCGCCCGCCTGATAGAATACCCATTGTTGACTTCGCAAAACCCTGTATGCTAATGAATTAACCGGATTCAAACAGCGGTCATCCCATCAAAAATATCCACAATGAGTTGATCGTATTTTTTTTTGCCCGGAAAGATAGCCATGAGGTAACCTACCCCCCGATTTCTCGAACGAGAGATGGGGTTTTTCACTGAACATCAATGGCAGCCCCGATTATGTGCGCCGGTCCCTGGACCACAGTCTCAAGCGCCTCAGCAGCGAACATATCGACCTCTGGTATCTTCATTACCCGGACCCGGCAACTCCCATTGCGGAAACCGTCGGCGCCATGTCCGAGGCAGTAAGCGCAGGCAAAGTAAGATTCATCGGCCTGAGCAATGTATCGACGGTTCAAATCGTTGAGGCCCACAAAGTGCACCCGGTAGCCGCCGTTCAATATGAATATTCGCTCTGTCGCCGTGAGGTTGAAACAGATTTATTACCGACACTTCGCGAACTTGGCATTGCGCTGGTGCCCTGGGCCCCGTTGGGGAGCGGTTTTCTAACCGGCACCTTTGTGGATCTGGCGGCAGATGATTTTCGAAACAACAACCCCCGTTACCAGGGTGAAAACTTTCAGGCCAATAAAGAACGGTTTGCCCCCCTGATGCAGGTTGCCGAAGAGCTGAGCATTACGCCGGCCCAGCTGGCGCTGGCCTGGCTGCTTCACCAGGGTGAGGATATCGTCCCCATACCCGGTACGCGCAAGCAGAGCCGCGTGACCGAAAATGCCGCTGCAGCCAAGATTGCCCTGAATGCCGAAACGGTTGAGCGCATCGATTATTGGGATGCGGGGTTTCTTATATAATGAGGACAGATTTTAAATGCGGTTTTTATTTTTTGGGTCGGCAAACGGAATAATCCCATTTCAGGCGGGTTCGTGGAGGTATGACGGCCAGTATAGGGGCTGTGGCGACGAATGGTCTTCTATTGTTGCTTTACATCGGTCATCTCTATTTCCACGCGTCGGTTCATGCGCCTGCCTTCGCGGGTCTTGTTGGAACCGATAAATTTCTGGGCCCCGTGACCGAAGGTCTTTAATCTTTCGGACGAAATGCCATTGTCCGCCAGATAGGACTTGACCATAATGGCGCGCACCCCGGCGATCATTTCATTATAGGATTTGGCTCCATAAGAATCGGTATAGCCGTTGAGAGTGGCACTTGCAGCAGGATTGTTGCGCATAATTTCAACAATCCGATCCAGCTTTTCTTTGGCTTTATCGGTAAGCTCGTTCGAATCCGAATCGAAATAAATGATGAAAATCGAATCATGGAGCATCTCGGCGACTTTTTCCGGGCTGCGACTCCAGGCCCGATCACCGGTTCCGGTGGCGGGTGCGGCAACCGCCACCTGTTGATTGGTTTTGTCATCAAGGTTCTCTTCAGTAAAACCCAGCCTGGAGCTGGCGTCAATGCTGGGATCCAGCCGATCATGAATAAATTCATTGATCTGAGTGGCTGCCCGCCGGTCGCCAAATCCCACGCTGCCGGTCCTGACCGAAACTTCGGTGGAATTGCGGTCGATCCGAAACACCTGGACAACAACCGGTGTGCCATCCGCGCGCCGGGCTTTAAAGGTGGTTTTGAGGCCATCTGCAATGGTTTCGGTTACCGGTATTTTCAATTCTTCCAGAGTATCATTGCTGGCCTGAACCGTTGTCCGATAATCTGATGGATAGGTCTTTACTGAGCCACCCGGCATCGCGGCGCATCCCATCAGCAGCAAAGAAACCAAACACACGGCGCAAACGAGGGATGCACTCACGAGGTCAGCCGTAAATTTTTTAAATGGCTGTTTCATTGGAACGCTCACCGTCAATTCGTTAAGTTTACGATGGTAGTGAATAAATCTCCCGTTAACATAATCATTATAGTTGCAGAGCCGCCAAAATTTCAACTGTTTTATCCTGCAGGGCATTAATTCTTAATGATTTCGGTGGACAGCCCCGGCCTAAAATCAATGATGAGCCTGTTAAAGGCTCGACCTTCCTTGCGGCTTCCGATATCATCCAAATCGGTTCGAGCCGGCTGCAGTTTTCGATCGAAGAACAATAAAATGGGTTCAGCGTTCTGGGCTCATAGGTTCAAAAGTTTTATGGCCTTGCGCTCCGCACGACAACGCCATCTTCATTCGTTCACACGCCTGTCTTCGGTCACCTTCGCCATTTTTATCGATGTGGTCGTTTTGCGGTACCATCAGGATTTGTATTTTATTATATTTATTGCATTCCGCTTAAAAAAAATATAACCCATAGGCAAGAATCTGGGGAAGCAATGATACAATTTATAGATTTACCAACCCTTGACAAGGAGATATCCGCATGGATCTACACCGCATGAGGTACAGGGGCGATAAGGAGGATGTTGAGCTGTTGTTCAGGGATTATAACCTGGAAGGCATCATATCCACCTCGGAGGAGCGGCAAAAACTGGAAGAGTCCAATTTTCGGAATCAATTGCTTAAAGACGGCGCTTTTTTACTCAGCCAGCCGATTTCACCTCGCATCTTCAACATCGTTACAGAAACCAAGCAAAAGCTGGGCCTGGAAGGCGAATATGAAGTTTTTTGTTTGAATTCGAACAGCATCAACGCCTTTGCCTATGTTCAACCGGCTGAGGATAAAAATTTCTTCATTATCGGCATTACCTCCGCGGCCCTGGAAGAGCTGGAGGATCGGGAGATTCAATTTATTCTCGGCCACGAACTCGGCCATTTTCTGTTCGAGCACAACCGCATGAATTATCTCATCAACCCCAACCCGGGCAGCCAGGGCGTTACCCTGCTGCCGAGCATGGGGGAAAATATCTTCTTGAGATGGCGCAAAAAATGTGAGATCAGCACAGATCGCATCGGGCTGATTGCCTGCGGTGATTTTGAAAATGCCGCACGGGCCATGCTGAAAACGGCTTACGGCCTTACCGGAAAAAACCTGAATCTAGATGTGGATTCACTGCTGCAACAAATAGATGCGCTCAAAGAGGAGCCCGAAGCGCTTGAGGTAAACTATCGCTCCCACCCGCTGATGCCGCTGCGTTTGAAAGTCATGCAGATGTTTGCCGATTCGTCCATTTTTGCCCAGGTCGTGAAAGGAAAATCGGATTTCTCCGAAAAGGAATTAAGCGATCTTGAAGATGCCACCGATCAGTGGGTAAACTGGATTAAGCGCTATCCGCGCCGCCCGCTGGATCTGGCGGCCATGAAATTGGTGACGGCTGCCGGCATCAAGCTCGTCATGACAGAAGCCGTCATCATGGATGAGGAAATCAAAGTCATCATTCAAATATTGCACAAGTACTTCGCCGACGAGCCTGGCGATGTCATTCATGAAATCATGCAGGACACCAATAATATCGACAACTTAATCCGTATGAACGTCAAGGAAATTTCAGAAAAAGGTGATGACCGGCATAAAACCTTTGTGCTGTCGCGGCTGGCCGATATTGCCATAGCCGACGGGAAATTGGCCAAACCGGAAGCCGGCATCATTTTTGACATTGCCAAAGACTTTGGCATTCAGGAAAAAGCGGCCTATTCCATTGTCGTCGGCGGCATGAGTTCGGTGGGTTTAAATATTGATTGGAAAATGAACAGCCTGGTGCGTGAAATCAAAGCACAGCTGCAGAAAAAATACGTAGTCTAAGGCAACAGAAATCAGAAAACAGAGGACAGAAGACAGGTGATAAAGGGCAGAGATGAAGATGGATGAGTGGGGTCAGGATCCGGGCGTGAGGGCCATGAGAAGCGTCTTCAGCGGAATGGAAGCCGCTCTGCAGCAAATCCTGCATGAGCTGGCCATTTCTCCGTATGACCGTCGCATCCGGGGATGGCTGGACACCGCGCTTCCAAAATTTGAGAGGGTCTGGCACCTTGCGCGTCAGATGGGAGTGAACATGAATAAAAATGAAGCCACGGTTGCCTATGCCCATTGTCTTACCAGAGTCATAGCTGCTGCGGGTATCAATATCCCCGACGGCATGTTGCCGGCCGAAGAGAAGATCGAGCAACTGGTCAGCGAGGTTTTTTCATGATCCGATACCGCCTGTTTGGCCGCTGCCGGATCTATCATGATGCGGTCAGTCCAGTTTTGAAATCGCCGGCCCAGATCGGATGGGCCGCCCGCTTCCGTACGATCGACCTGGTCACCCCCCGCAGGCTCAAAGGGCCGGAACTGCTCATGCGCACCCGCGGCTGGTGGACGGTGGAGCCAACCGAGGTCCTTGAGACCGTCGAGGCGCACGGCAAGCTCGTACTGGGCGAAAACGGTGAATTGATGGTGGAATTCAGTGATCAAAAGGCCGTTGATGCCCTGTCAGCTTCTCTGGCCGAAATATTTGGCGACCAGGTGCTGCTGGCGCCTTAGTCGGAGTAAGGTTCCCTCCTTTGCATGGGCTACGGAGGACAGGCAAACCGATCAGGCTGAAATTCAATTTTCTTGACACATGCGGCATTCTAACGTATCAACAATACTGTAGCTTACTCGCCTGAATTTGGATTCCGCTTCTGTTGCACGCACGCGTTCGACTTTTCCGCATTCCAACGATTCCACTCCATTGTTGTTCCATTTCCGCTGTTCTCATTTGCTTTCCATTCTGAATTCAGGTACCGGAATCCCCAAAAATTTAATTGAAGGTCACATCAATTGGAGCACCCTCTGAAAATGTGCACACGCTACTCCCGGCGGGATATCGTATTCTGCCAGGAGCCTGGAATTCTGGCCCTGGCATTCAACCCCAACCCGTTTTTTGAAGGGAGGCAACCCCATGGCTAAATTTATTTCACTTGTTAACTACACGGCCAAAGGCATTGAAAAAATCAAGGAAAGTCCCACTCGGCTCGATGCATTCAAACAGTTACGTGAATCGATGGGCGTAACCGCTGACAGTTTTTTCCTAACGATGGGCCGTTATGACATAGTGGTCATTGTAGATGCACCGGACCTCAAAACAGCAGCCAAAGTTATTCTGGCGACCGGATCGGCCGGCGCGGTCAGCGCCGAAACGCTTCCGGCGTTCCCGGAAGAGGAATTCCGGCAGGTGGTATCTGAATTGCCGTAAGGAATAGAATAATCACAACAGAAACACAGAGGGCACATAGAGAACTTTATATTTTTTGGTTGCAGGAGGACAAAAAACCCCGCTTCTCTGGATGAGAGGTGGGGTTTCTGTTTTCATTTTTTGTTTTTTGAAAACAGTTTTTGTTTTTCAGGCAGCGATTTTGCCGAATTTACGGCGGTATACGGCTTCTATGCGGGCAGTGGGTATGCGGCCGTTGTTGAAGCATTTCTGGCACAGCGTATAGTAAAGCACAGGCGCTTTGTCTCCCCGTTTTGGGGCTTCCGACGGCTTTTCCGGTGTATAACTGCCCAGAACATACATGTAAGGCTCCCCGCAGACGATGCAGGGCTCATCGCGAAGATCATTGAAAAGCTTTTCTTCCGCTTCGGATAGCATCTCATCGGTCATCATGGCCCCCTTTATCTTTTCAAGGGTAATTCCGGTTGACGGTAATTAAGGTATGACGAACAAAGTTTGCGATGCGAACATTGCTTGCAAATGGCGATATGTTTTTTGTTGTTGGCCTTGCTTTTGGGGCAGGAGATGTAGCTCATAGTTTTTATTACCTATTTGGTTGATTTTAGAAAATTTAAATCGATAGAATTTATTTGCAAAAATAAAGTTTCTTTTTTTAGAATTTGAAACGCTTAACTTATTTATTATACAACAATATCTAGATAATTGTCAAATCAATTATACTACATGTAGTGTATCCAGGAGCACAGTTTGCGAATAAATCGATTCCGCAATTTGATTTTCGCCGCTGAAAACATTATATTCCACCGCAATCTAATGAAATTAAAAAGGAAATCCATCCGTATCCTGAAGCACGGTTAATAGGAATAAACATGGGCTTATCAGCTGAAGACCACCAGGATCTAAAATATGCCAAGACACTTCTTGAAAAACCGAGCCTGGCCGCCAGAATCTCAAACCTGCTGGGGACGCCGATAGAAAAAGGCTTTGGATACCTGCCGGCCAAATGGAAAGACCTGGTTCAATCAGCCACCGAAAAGTCCCTTAAAAAAGCGCTCGGTTTTGCGGTGCATACCATGGACGTCAAAAAAAGACCGGCTTCCTCGGATAAGACCCACAAGCTGTTCGTAATGGCCACCGGAGCCGGCGGCGGATCCATGGGCCTTCCGGCATTGGCGGTCGAGCTGCCGGTGACCACCACCATCATGCTGCGCTCCATCGCCGACATCGCGCGCAGCGAAGGCGAACCCGTCAGCCAGCTGGAGACAAAGCTGGCCTGCCTGGAGGTATTTGCCCTGGGCGGGTCCGCAAAGAGCGATGATGGAACCGAAACCGGTTATTATTTTGTTAGAGCGGCTTTGGCGCGTACGATCTCTGAAGCCGCCCAGTACATAGCGGAAAAAGGCATCGCCAAAGAAGGCGCTCCGGTACTCGTGCGACTGATTGCCGTTCTGGCATCACGCTTCGGGGTGATTGTATCTGAAAAAGTGGCCGCCCAGGCGATCCCGCTTATCGGTGCCGCCGGAGGCGCCTTGATCAATACGATCTTTATCGATCATTTTCAAAATATGGCCCGCGGTCACTTTATTGTCAGAAGACTCGAACGACAGTACAGCAAAGAACTCATCCGCCAGGAATATGATCAATTGGAGATATGATCCGGTCAGCAGTAACAAGAAGACATCCGCACCGAAAAATAAGAAACTTATAATTTGATGGGCGTCCCTCTTGCTCAAGGTTGAAGGTGAACTTCATGCGGCCTTTATGGATTTAGTGCCGGGGCAGTTTTATATTTTTGGGAATTGTACGCTTCAACGAACCGTAAAAATCATTCAGCGGCTGATGCCCTATCTTGAAGGCGAATTGGGAAATGAACGTAACAGCAGATGGACAAAAAAGTTAACAGGCACAAGACAGGCGCCCTGCTCTAAGTCGGGCTGTCGACATGCTGTGGGGACTTGAGCAAGGTAATTAACACCAAACCGCTCAATGCCAGGCCGATGAGCAACCAAAAGACGCCCTGGTAGCTGCCGACCACATCAAACATGCGCCCGGCTAAAACCGGACCGATCGTTCCACCAATCGTACCGCTGAACAGAATCAGACCGAAAAGCAGCCCGTGAGAACCGGTGCCAAACAGCTCAGCCACAAGGGGCGACATGACCGTAAAGAAGCCGCCGTGACTGAAGCCATAAACAGCGGCAAACAGAAACAGCATCCAGGCCCTGTCAGCGATTTGCAGCCAGAGCAGACCGCTCAACAAAATGATAAAGCAAATCGTCAGCGAGCGCTTGCCACCGATTTTATCATTGGCGGTGCCCATGCAAATGCGGCCCACCATACTGACGCCGCCGATGGTGGCAAGCACACCGGCAGCAGTTGCCGGTAGCAGGCCCAGGTCGGTCGCATGCGGCACGATGTGCACAACCATGGTCAGCAGGCAAAAAAAGATGGTAAATTCTGCAATACATAAAGTCCAGAACGATCCCTTGCGCACCGCTTTTTTAATGGGAATGCTGTGATCCGTGGACGCCGCCGCAGTTCCATCGACGCCGGCGCGATTGCCGTCGGGAAACTGACCCTTCTCCGCGGGGTCGCGACGCAGCACCAGCGCGGCTGCTACCAGAATCACCAGGGCGGTCGCACCGATGATCGTATAAGCGTGCCGCCAGCCATAAGCGGCAATCAGCGCTGCGGCAATCAGCGGCACCAGAAGCTGGCCGGCGCCCGTGCCGACTTTGACAATGCCCGACATCATCCCCCGGCGTTTTATGAACCAGCGCGCCACCGTGGACAGCGTAATCACGTCGTGGGTGCTGAAACCGATGCCCACCATGATGCCGTACAGTAAATAAAGCTGCCAAGGCGCCTGCATGTGGGCCATCAACAGGTAGCCCAGGCCTAACGACGTGCCGGAGGCGATCATGATAATCCTGGGGCCAACGCGGTCATTTAACCTGCCGGCCAGGATTCCCCCTGCCCCCATGATAAAAAAAGCCAGCGACGAGGCACCCGATATCATCGCCCGCGACCAGCTCAGCTCGGCCTGAAACTGCTTAAAGAATACGCCGTAGGTAAACAACGGCCCGATGCACACCGCCTGGATGACGAAACCGGCCGCCACAATATGATAACCGTAAAAAGATTTTGATTTCACCATTTCTGCCTGTCGTTGGATTTTGCGAAAAAATGGAGCTGTCAGAGCAGGGCCTCCGATTTTGGCGAATGGCGAGTATAAAGGGATTTAACGGAGGCGTCAATGATGAACTTTGAAGCCCCGGGCGGCTATGGAGTTGCAGGGTGCTTGACCTTGGTGAATCGGTACATAGATTACAACATAATCCATGTTATGACGATTTCATTTCTGTCAGTCACACATCTAAAGTGGGGGTATTATGCAAATCGAAGAAGCACTTAAAACGGCGATTGAATTTGAACTGGATTACATCGGTAAAACCGGCTACTGGTTTGACATCAAAGAATTCGATATGGAATGATCCAAAATTAAACGCGCACAAGTCCAATCACACTGAAGGAAAATACTGGTTCTTTCGCTTTTATTCCTCGTCCGCTGCCGACTTTTCCGGCGTCCCGGGTAAGTCGGACCCGACCTGGCTGCGGATATGAATGTCTCTCTGGGGGAACGGAATTTCGATCCCGGCTTTTTTCAGCTCTTCAAAAATTGCAAAATACAGCGCGCTGCGAACCGCCCTGCGTGCGGTCCGCCTGACGTCGATCCAAATGAGCAGCTCAAAATTAATCGAGTTGTCGCCATAGGCGGTAAACCGAACTTCGGGTTTGCGAAACTTTGCCACCATGGATTCCTGTTCTGCAGCCGCCAGTAAAATCTCCTGTACTTTTTGCGGATCAGCCGCATAAGACACGCCCACCGGCAGCTCGATTCGAATCATCGGCGATGCGAGTGAATAATTGACGATGGTGCTTGATATTAAGTTCGAATTGGGAATCAGGTATTCGATGTTGTCCCTGTCACGCACATTTGTGGCGCGCAGAAAAATATCGGTTACGACGCCGAGGGTGTCGCCAACCTCGATCCAGTCCCCTTTTCTGATCTTCCGGCCGAATATAATGCTAAACCCGCTGAATACGTTGGCAGCCATGCTTTGCAGCCCCAGGCCGATACCGATGCCGGCCGCGCCTGCAAAAACCAGCAAAAATCGGAGATCAAGCCCCACGATTTTTAAAGCAATCAAAAAGCCGATCGAAAGCGTCAGGTATTTGAAAAAGGTGTTCAACGCATGGCCCAAGCCCGGATCGACACCGATAGACGGATAGATTTTGTAATCCAGACAGGCCTGCATCAGACGGGAAGCGTATATAAAGGCCGTCAGAATAAATGCGGCTTTTAATATGATCCACAGGGTAACCTGCGTTTCACCCAGTTTGAGAACCGGAAAAGACAGGAGGCGCTGCAAGGGGATCATCAGTCCGAGAAGCTCAAGGATGATGATGACTGAAGCGGCAATGGTGGTGTACAGAAGCAGCGCTTTGAGAGATCGTGCCAGAAATTGAGCTGCTTCATTTGTTGGGTCCATCTTGGCCTGCCACTTTTGCAATCCCCCGTGCAGTACGTGATAGATGAGCATTATCAACAGATAGACCCCGACGGCTGCCCAGATTTTGCCTAACACCACCTCACCGAGCTGCTTGAAACCGACGCACCACAGCAACGAGAGCAGGAAAGATAAAAAAATTAACGGGTAATAATAGCGGCTGAGCATACGGATGTAGCCCTGATAGCTGCGATAGGGCAGTTCCGGGAAAAATGACAGCAACGCTTTTTTCCTTAAAAGCAAAAGAAATAAAACAATGACGATCGAAAGCGAAACAGCGAATTTGAGCAACGCCAGCACGTCTGCTCGAATGGGAAACACTTCGGCGCCCCAAAAAATCGCGATTCCCAGTAACACGTACAGGGCGGCCAGACGGGCCAGCGTGAAAACTTTTTTCCCGTATTGGGCGGTGGCTTGAAAAAGATCGCGGGTAAGCGACTCCCGCATCAGGCTGATGAGCAAAGCGCCAACGGCCCACAGCACCAGCAGGCGGCCGGTCAATTGAAACCAGGCCGCTTTGTAAGTGATCATCGCATTTATGAGCGTAAAGGCGCCCAGCAAAAGCAGCGGAATAAGAGCGGCAACGACCACTTTGAGCGCCGAAATGAAGTAAGGATAGGAAACTTCTGGCATTCTGTCTCTAAGAGGCTGTACGCCGGCCTCGATCCTTGCCAGAACCCGATCCTGGCCCAGCAGGCTGTACAAAACCGCAACGATAAAGGTCAACATGATTATGGACCCGGCGAAACCCAGCACCCGTCCCTGTTCGAGGATGTGTTTGACGATCTGCGGTATCTTGAGCGGAAGACCGAGTACCCATTTGTACAGATAGTCGATCGCATTCCAATTCCAGCCGAGCGGTTTGCGTTCGAACAGGGAGCGTGCCTGACGCTCAAGGTCCTCTTTGACGCGTGTGGCCTCCTTGGCCATGGTCTCTCCGATTTTTTCTGAAATGTCGATTGCGGGCGCTTTCTTTTCCTGGGCCGCATCTTTCTGTTCGGCAGCCAGAACGAGGTTTGCAACTAAAAAGGCAAGCAAAAAAAACAGGATGATGCGCGAGCGAGGGGTCATGGTCTGCATCCCTTTCCGGAAAATATAATTAATGTTTTGCAATGCATAAATTAGGTAATATACAATTAATTCCACAGAAAAAGAAGTCAAGGGCAGGGCCCTGAATCTCTCGTTTCCAAAAGAGTTTATATTAAGCCAAAGACGAGATCCAACCGGAATTCTTTTAGATCTAGCTTCACTTGAATATTTTAAGACCGTCAAAGCGAATCGATTGAAGGCGACCGTCATCACTCCGGTCTTTAAGGAACAGCAGGATTCGGGCTACCGGGTGGTGGCGGTCTATGCCAAAAAGGCCAGAGGCCGGATGTGTGACTTTATTATTCGCAACCGGATTAAACGGCCGGAAAATCTGAAGTCTTTTAATCTGGATGGTTACCGCTTTCGCGCCAGGCTTTCAACAGACACGCAATGGGTATTTGTGCGCAGGTCCCAAAAACACAGATGACCCGTCTTCGCTCTGACAAGCTTCGCCGTGGCAGGCAGAAGGCAGAGGTCAGATAGAGGAATACGTTAGCGATCGACTTTATTGTTGGCGAGTTCGGGATGATGCATGATCTGCAAGGCTTCTTCCTCCCATGTCCGAACCAGTTGCGGGCTTTTGCCCAGGGCGACAGCCACCTCGTCAACAGCCATCTCGTGACCGTCGATCAAACCCAATCGCATCTGCAGCACCCGGCGTTGCATCTCATCCATCGATTCCAGAATCGCCGTCAGCTTATTTTTGATCTGTTGCGTATACAAACTGTCCGTCAGTTCCGGATTCATACTCGATTTGATGCCACTACAAAATGATGTGCTGCCCATGGATTGCCTCCCCGAAAGAACATAAAACTGCTCTGCTGCCTGAAACGAATATCGGCTTATAGCCCGTGGAAACTGAGCAAATGTTGAACGGCAGAAGTTTTGCGGTACATCCGGCCCCGGTTGTTGACTTGGCAAAAGCGCCTGTGGTAAAAGCGAAATAACAACACAGCCTACTCACCCGGAACCCAGAGGTCACCATGGCATGACATCAAAACCCCGCATCTCATAATGAGAAACGGGGTTTTTTGATGGACGTTATGGGTAATCCACCACAGTCAAGGAGGGCACATGTTTGAAGCGGTGGCCAGTCCATATCTGGTTAAAGATGATGGTAAATTCCGTGTCAAAAAAGCAAAGACCGCGCCGCCAGAAGAGGCTGCGGACAAAAAGAAGTGCAAGAAACGCCTTGCCAAACGCATCGGCGAGATATCCGATTTACAGCGCATGCTGTATGCTCATGACCGCTATGCCATTCTGCTGATCTTCCAGGCCATGGATGCGGCCGGCAAAGACGGCACCATTCGTGCCGTAATGAGCGGAATCAATCCGGCCGGGTGTCAGGTATTTTCATTCAAACAGCCATCGGCCGAAGAGCTGGACCACGATTTTTTATGGCGCACGGCCACACGCCTGCCGGAGCGCGGCCGGATCGGTATCTTTAACCGCAGTTATTACGAAGAGGTGCTGGTGGTCAAGGTTCACCCGGAATATCTCGAGGCCCAGAAGCTTCCTGAAAATACCGACCTGAAAAACATCTGGCAGCAGCGCTATCAGTCTATTTGTGACCACGAAAAGCATCTGGCGCAGAACGGGACCGTTATTTTGAAATTCTGGTTGAATGTGTCCCGCGAAGAGCAACGTCAGCGATTTCTGGCGCGTATCGATGAACCCGAAAAAAACTGGAAATTTTCCGCCGGTGATGTCAATGAACGCAAATTCTGGCCGGATTACATGGCCGCTTACGAAGCGGCCATCAAGGCCACCTCGCACCCGTGGGCGCCCTGGTATGCCATACCCGCCGACGACAAACCCTTTATGCGCATGTGCGTCGCGGATATTATCGTTCAAAGTCTCAAAAAATTAAATTTAGCGTATCCGAAGGTGGACGCCAAGGAAAAGGCCAGATTTGCGGAAATGCGTGCGATGCTGGCGGATTGAGTTTTGCTGCAGCTCCTTGCGCCAGAAAGCGTCTTGCATGAAACCGACCGAAAGGAAATCAGGCAAATTTTCAAAATTACCATAAAGGATGGGGAACATGTCACAGCAGTTAGGCCTATTTTCAAAAGGTGACGCCGCAACGCTGGACGGCAGACCCGCTGACCCATGGGCTGACCCGGCCACCGAAGCCAATGCGGTCGATGAAATGTTTGTTGCCGAAAGCCGCTACCGCGGCAGCCGTGAATATTTGCAGGCTCTCAATTTCATTGCCCGCCTGACGCAGTATTCGGCCTTCAATGGTTTCTTGCTGTATACCCAGAACCCGGCGTTATCCCATGTGGCGACGGCCCGCACCTGGGCACGTAAGTTCGGTCGCCGCTTAAAGCTTAATGCCCGCCCGCTGGTGATCCTGGCGCCAATGGGCCCGGTACGGTTTGTCTACGATCTGAAGGACACCGAAGGTGACCCGGTTATCGCCGAGCAGTTGATACCATATCCGGCCACAGAAAGGCTGCCCGCCAAAGTTTATGAAAACACCATTCACAACTGCGCGCTGCACGGTATCGAGGTGCGCGAGGTGGTTTCAGATGATCGCCGCAACGATACGGCGCTGCGCATGACACCGTCCATCCGGAAAAAATACCGGCATTTGAATCTGGTAAAGGACGCCGGTTACCTGATCATGCTCGACCCAGCCGACACCACAAAGACAAAATTCGCCAGGCTGACCCTTGAGCTGGGGCATATCTTTTGCGGGCATCTGGGAATCGATAAAAACGCCTGGTGGCCTGAACGGCATCATCTCAGCCCAACCCAGGAAGAGCTTGAAGCCGAGTCCGTGGCCTTTTTAATCTGCCAGCGCAAGGGCCTGGCGAGCACTGCAAAAATATTCCTGCGGCAGTATCAACTAACCGATCAACACCTGCCGGTTTTCAGTTTGAACGCCATTTTACAGACGGTTAATTACATCGAAACCATGGGGCGGTCTCGATGGCGGGAGCCAAAAAAACAAGGAAGGTATTAGATTCAGGTTGAGCCCATTGCCCATTGACGCTTTATCTTTTTACAAGCTAGAAAGCTGGAAGGATATGAGACCGGGGCGCTCATAAGATTGCCGGCTTTCCGGCCTTCAAACCTGCCAGCTTTCAAGCCTCCCGGTATCCCGGCCTCCTGGCATAAAATTCCTTATGTTTATTTAATACGGCGGCGCCAATCAGGTGGTCTGGTGCCGACGAATCCACCCCCAGGACGCTTCCACAGCCACAGATGCACAGATAACAAGAATCGCCAGAACCTGCCAGGCCGTTAAACCCTGGCTCAAGAATATCACCGCCAGGCCGGCCGCGATAACCGGCTTTAGAAAAAACAGATAACTGCCGCGCGTAATGTCCGGTACGGCTGCCAGCCCGCCAATCCACAGAAACTGCGCGATCGTGGTGTTCCAGAAGCCCAATGTCAGCAGAGACATAAACTGACCGGACTCCCGGTCAAAGAGTGTTGCCGGGTTGACCCAAATCTTCCAGAATATTCCGACAACGAACCACAGCCCGACCGCACCCATGAACATGGTGATGGCCGTAATTCGCAGGGCTCCGTAACGGCCGATGATGGGTCTGACCATCACCGTATAGGCGGCCACAACCGCCGCTCATCCCAGGGCCATGACCACACCGATAAAATTTTCTCCGACACCGGCCAGTTTGGCCAAATAGCCATCGGTAATCAGCAGGGCCACTCCGATCATGGCACAGGCCCCGCTGATAATCTTGGGGCCACTGAAAGGTTGTTTGTTCAACCACAGATTTGCCAGGCCCACGAAAATGGGAATGGTGGTCACCATGGTGGCCACCTGGGGGACGGTGGCAAAATCCAACGACCAGTGAAAGAGTAAATAGCCCACAGAAACGCCCATTGCAGACAGCCCGACCAACCTCGGGCCATCTTTGCGAAAAGGCTCCAGCAGATTGCGCGAATTCGGGAAAAAGAGCGCCAGCACGATCAATCCTAAGCCACCCAGCAAAAAGCGCCAGACGGATAGCTCCGGCCCTTTTACGCCGGAGAGCACCGAGAAAAATTCACTCGAAGCGTGTCCGCACACGCCCAGAAACACTGCCAGATAAGCCAGCCATGAATATTTATGCCAGAAGCCCATTTATGAGAACTTCTTTGCAAATGATATTAAGGTAGCGGCCAATGCTTCGGGTTGCTCGGCAGAAATCAGGTGGCCCGCTTCAGGCATGTCGACGCGCCGCCGGTCCGGAATCCTGGCATACAGCGAATCAACAACGGCAAAAACAAATCGCGGAACAACGGCAACCCGCCGACTTCCACCGCGCGCACCAACGCATCGCCAATCCATTTTAAACGCGGTCCCTCCCGCCGCAGGGTGTTGATCAGCACCAGACCGATTGCTTCACTGCCTGCCAACCAGACCCGACTGGCAAAAAGACCGCCGATGGAGAGGCCCACAAAAATCGGCCTGACCGGCGAAACTGCCGTCAGTAATTTGCCGGCATCGGCGGGCGCATGATGCTCATAGTACAACCCGGATTGCGGGCTCAGTTCCAGCACAGGCATATCGGCCTCCCTTGGGCAAAAATTGACTCCCCTTAATGAATTAAAATTAAGCCAATGAGTATGACAAAACGACCATTAAGATGTCAAGCGATCAATTGGGGAGCGGATCTCGATTAGAAACAGGAGAAAATTAGAAGTGGGTGCTGTTTTGAGTTAACTGGCGCCGGGTCGTCAAGTGGCGAGCAGGCCGGTGTCGATCCATCCGTAAGCGACGGTGTCCACCATCTCTCCGGCAAAAGGCAGGCGTTTTTTGCGCAGGTATATACCGTTTAACTTTTCATAAAATCGACGGCAGGGATTATGTTCGAGGACCCAGACGAGCATCGAATGGATATCATTGCGGTTGAAGGCGGTGGCCAGCGCCAATACCAATTGCGTACCGATACCCTGCCTCTGATAATTCTTCAGCACATACAGCGCGTAAATTTCACCATCGTAAATATCATCGGCCTGCCGCGAGTAGCCGCCGCTGATAAACCCGCGCACCTCGCCGGCATCTTCGGCAACATAGCTGAAGGCGTCTTTACTCCGGGTTTCATTTAGAAATCCCCGTTCCAGCTCGCCGGCCGACATCGCATACAGGTAGCCGAACGGCACCAGACCCAGGTAGGTGTCCTGCCATGTCTGAACATAGACATGGGCCATCGCCTGCGCGTCTACCTGGTGTGAAGGACGAATCAGCATTTATTATTTCCGCATTTGAGGTCTAACTTTTAATATAATACAAAAACCGCGGGTTCAAAGTTCAAAGGTTCGAAAGCCCCGGGTTCAGGGTTTTCGGCTTCGCTTTATCAAACTTCATCGCGGCAAGCAGGGTTCCGAAGTTCAGGGTTGCTCGCTTGCGGATTATCGATTGCGGATTTATTAATCACAGAGAGCGCAGACCAAAGCAGGTGCTGAAAAAAATTCGACTGATCAAGGTTCCGTCAGCGCTCTGGTATGCTGTGCAGCGGCAAGCGAGGTTAGTCGATCGAGGATAACGGTATTTAGATTGGACGGAGAAGCTGCGGGTGGTATTCAATCCTTGCGGTTGGAGAGCAGGGCTTTGAGACCG
>JASFGH010000004.1:0-24131 GCA_050123865.1 Desulfobacterales bacterium
TGCCCGTGGATAAAATAGGTCGGCGAATATTTTTCGATCAACCACCGAAAACTCTTAAATCCCCTGTGGCACCGATCTTCGGCATCGTGGATATGGCGCGGGGGAGCATGCGTCATGACGATATCGATGCCTTTGCGCCACCAGAGACGGGGGCGCAGACGTTGTATCTTCCAATACATCTCGCGCTCGGTATACTGGTTGGGGCCGCCGTTGTACCAGCGGGAGCCTTCCAACCCCAGGATACTCTTTCCTTTAAATTCAGCCAGATCATGGGCCAGGTGGGTACACCCCCCCGGCGAACGATCATGCCGCAGGTCATGGTTACCCCGCACAAAATAGAGCGGGGCGTTTAAGCGATCCGCCAAAAACGACAGATATTCCGGCGGCAAGTCCCCGCACGCCAGAATAAGTCCAACATCTTCAAACTGGCGGGGATCAAATTGATCATACAAGACGGGTTCAACCCGATCGGAAACCGTTAAAACCCTCATTTAAGGATTCTCACTGATGATGTCATCCCAGTTACAGTCCGATGAAACTGTCCTAAAAAACAAGAAAGGAACCAGATTTGAGCTGATTCCTTGTTAGTGCCTGTGATGAAATAGTGGTTTGTGGTCACTCCTTGTTGTCTTCTTCTTCCCCAGGTTTGCGTCGGTCTTCATTTGACCGCCTTTCAGGAATATATTCGGTATACGAGAATTGCCGCCGATCGACATGTGAACGACGATCTTCTTTGCTTGATTCTTTCTTATTTGATTTATCCGGCGTCTTTGCTGCCATTGCAAAACCCATTTAGGCCTCCAGACATTTGGTGCGTCCGAATTATTTATGTTAAATCCAACGAAAAATCAACTTTTATTTCCATTTCCCGCCCGATGGCTTTTCTAAAATAATAAAGGGGGGTTGCATGCTATGAAAACATATTATAAAAAGTTCTTGAAAAGTTCGGGGTCCATCCATTATTTTATCAAAGCGACCGATGATACACAGAAAAGTGGTTCCGTCGAAGCGCACATGATTTTTTCCATAGGCACGATTTTACATGCTGATTTCATATCACCACGCGGGGGGAGAATAATGATAGCCTATTATGTTTACGATGAAAAAAAAGATGATGATACCATTGTCCTACCGGATACGGGCTGCAGCGTCTCGGTAACGCCCGATATTTTTGAAAAATTTATTTCGGTGGACCCGGATTTTACCGAATGGTCAGGGGATGCGTGCGGTGATTTATCTCCTGAAGATTTCGGCATCGTCATCGCTACCCGGGAAGATTTAGGCGATGTATGTGTGACCAATGATGAATTGTGGCGCAAACGCATGTTCTTTTATATGAATAAGCCGAAATGATCCGGCATCAGCCTGTCTGGCCGGCGCAGAGCAGGCGCCTGCCGAACCGCTAAGATCCATTAAAAGAGAGATAAAAAATGAAAACGAACATAACGTTTAAAAGCGAAAGTTTAGCGGACAACATGGTCCTGACCGTAATCCTGATTACGACCATCTATTGGGTTCTGGACTCAATTTTGAACCTGTTTTTTTCCAACCGGTTTAATTTGATCGCTGAACTTTTTGGCCCAGACCTGTATGATGTTTATATCCGGGTGATCGTATTGTGTCTGTTCATAATCTTTGGTTCCCATTCACAATCGATTATAAACAAGCTGAAAGTGGCCAAGAAAAAAATAAATGAATCGGAAGAGCTCTGGCGTTCTCTGGTGGAAACCGCGCCGGACATCATCACCACTGTTGATCGCGAGGGCACGATTCACTTTATCAATCAGTCCACCGGAATACTGACACCGGATCAAATGATGGGAAGATGCTTTTATGACTTTCTGCCGCAAGCTTATCAGGAGATGGCAATGGATAGCGTTGACAGCGTATTCCGAACCGGTGAAACCGATAGCTTCGAAGTCCGCGTAGGCGAAAATGGTGACGCAACCTGGTATACTTACCGGGTGGGCCCGTTGCGGATCAGCGGAAAGGTGGTCGCGGCCACCATCATCGCGACAAATACGACGGAATTTAAGCAGGCTGAAGAACTGATGCGTTACAAAGAGCTATTTGATAATGTGGCTGAAAGTGTTTACATCCTCAATCACAAAGGGCAGTTTATTGAAACCAACGAGCGTGTTCTTGAAACCACGGGCTATTCCAAAGAGGAGCTTTTAGCGTTAAATATTACGGACCTGGTCGAGCCCGATCAAATCGAATTTGTAAATAAGACGCTGGCACGGGTGAGTCGCGAAAAGGAAATTCGGTTCGAACTGCGCCTCAAATCCAAAACCAACAGCCGCATCCCCAATGAAATCAATTGCCGCTATGTTTCCTACCTAGGCGAATTATGTTATCTGTGTGTCGCCCGTGACATTACCCATACAAAAATGCTCCAGAATCAACTGATCCGCTCTGAGAGGCTGGCAGCCACCGGCCAACTGGCGGCTTCCATTGCGCATGAAATCAATTCGCCCCTGCAGGGAATAACTGCCCTGATTAATGTTATTCAAAACCAGCATAAAAAAGATAAAAAATTGCTGGAGCAGCTGGATCTGGTTAAAAGCGCATTTGAAAGCATTCGGGATACAGTTCGCAACCTGATCGATCTGAACCGACCGGGTAAGGAGAAAAAACAACCGGTGGATGTCAATCAGGTGATCGAAAATACCGCAACTCTGGTTCGCAGTTATTTAACCAAAAGCCGCGTGAAAATGAATCTGAATATGACTGCCAAAAACGCCATGCTGACAGCATCGCCGCAACAGCTGGGACAGGTTCTGATGAACCTGATCAACAATGCAGTCGAATCCATTACCGGGGCGCCCGAATTTCAGAAAAAACTAAAAGAGAACCCGACTTATAACGGTGACATTTTTATTGACACTTTCAATCAAAATAAAGAGCTCGTCATCAAGGTCAAAGACAGCGGACCGGGTATTGCCAATGTCGATTTGGAGCAGATTTTTGATCCATTTTTCACCCGAAAAAAAACCATGGGCATGGGCGTGGGGCTGTCTATTTGCCACGGTATTATCGAAGATCATAAGGGCTATATCGTCGCCGATAATGACAAAGACGGGGGTGCCGTTTTTACCATTACGTTGCCGCTCAAGTAAACAGATGACAGAGGTCAGAGGACAGATAAATAAAACTATGATATCTTCCGTCATCTGACTTCTGTCTTCTGGGCCCCACTAGAAGGCGTGTTTCTCGAGGGGAGGAGCCGCGCTCGGATTTTGGCTTTCAGGTGGGACCTGCAAATTAACCAGTATTTTCTGAGGGGCGACTTGGTCAATTTTAACCCCGAACGGCAGAAAAATATTTTTGGCAGAAAGCCGAATGTAGTGCTTGCCGGCATCGATATTGCTCAGGTCGACATTCACCTGCACATCTTGATCTTTAAGCGTTCGGATTTTATTTCGCCGTCCCGACAGGGTTAAATCCACCATGGTCGTAGACCCCTGCCCGACGATCAGTTGATCGGAAACACCGGTATGTTGCACAGGTACCGCGACGGTCAGCTCTGATTCCTGCTGGCTTGCCAGGGCAAACCACGCAATCGTAACAAGGGCCAGCGCACCTAATTTGGTTCGCCAGTTTTCAATAAAAAGCCCTTTAAAAAAATCCTTTGCGGCGGGCACGTTTATTTGGGGACCGCCAATCACTTCATTCAGGTGGGCCGTTAATGCGTCCGGATCCTGCCAGGTGACAATTTTGCCGCCCTCTACCGTAGCGACCTCCGAACGTTCTTCGGAAACCACCACACATACGGCATCCGTGACTTCAGACAGGCCCAGTGCTGCCCGATGACGGGTGCCATATTGAGCCGGCAGTTTTTCATCTTCAGATAACGGTAAAATGCAGCCCATTTGGGTAATACGGTCCTGGTTTATGACAATAGCACCATCGTGCGCCGGCGCGTGGCGGTTAAAAATGCTTTTGATCAAAGCCGGATCGGGCACGGCCATAATGGTCTGGCCTGCGTGAATAAATTCGGAGGGGTTGTCGTTTCTGACCAGCACCATTAGAGCGCCGGTTCGATCAGAGGCCATTTCAAAAAGCATCTGACACAGTTCTCTTCCGAAAGTCTTCTTGAAAGCACGCCGGCGGGAGCGCAGATATCGCATGGGACTGACTCTTTCAAGCACCTGACGAATTTCAGTCTGAAACAGAATTAGCAACAAAATAAGAAGGACTTGCCATAGAATTTGAAAAACCCAGGTCGTCAGATATAGATCCCATAATTGAGCAATCGAATAAACGCCGCCTAAAGCCACCAGGCCGATAATAACCCGCAGTGCGCGGCTTTCACGAAACCACACATATAAATGGTAAACGACGACTGTCAGAAATAGGATGTCGACGATATCGCGCCACATGGGCGTCGGAATAAGATCAATCAGATACACCGGTGACTCCGTAATCGATTTGCATCAGCACCCGGAACGGCAAAAGTATATTCTTGCGACCACCAAATTTTATGAGGGATATAAAAGAATTCTAACAGGATAACCGGTATTCGTCAATTTTGTCGCGGCCACCGGAATTACGAATGACAGGGTGAAAGGCTGTACGCGCAGATATGGCTGTAATGACAGGAAGCACTTCAATCGCAGGTTCCGGCCCCATTTCAGCCTTCATACGGCTTGCCACATTCCTTACAGAGACCATCGGGGCCGATGACGCCGATACAGCTTTCATCACTGCATAGCGTGCGATCTTCCCAATCATCACCGCTGTCGGATGCCGGCGGAGCATCAACACCTGCCTCATCGGTATCCTGGTTTTCGTCGGGTTCGGCAGCTTGCGCTTCATCTTCGGTTTGCGCTTTTTCGTATGGCAGACCACATTCCTTACAGCGCCCATCGGAGCCGATGACGCCAATGCAGCTTTCATCACTGCACAGGATCCGGTTTTCCCAATCACTATCATCCGATTCATTTTCCTCTTCGCCGTTGAATTCGACGGGCTCTTCCGACATATCTACACCTCCAGTAAGCTTTCAAGTTCTTTTAAACTTTCGATATGATAGGGTGCCTGCAAGGCTGCATTCCGATAAGCAACGAAGGGCACCCTGGCTGCTGCCGCTGCCTCGGCATCCACCTGTGAATCGCCCACATATAAGGCCTGACCGGATGCTATACCAAAATGGGATAATACTTTCAGCAGCATGTCCGGATGTGGCTTTGGCCGCGGGATATCAACAGAAGTAACAACCAGATCAAAATATTCGGTTAATTTGAATTCAGCCAGCAATCGGTCCACCGTATCGGTCCGGTTGGTTGCAATCGCGGTGTTTATAGAGGGTCTTATTCTTCTGAGCAGCGGGATCAAATGCGGTTCAATCTTCAAATATTTAAGGAATTCACCATAATCCATCTGTTGGCGGTAGGCATGCACCGCCTCGACGCTTTGCGCGTCTCCAAATAAAAGCTCAATGGATTCATTTAACGTATGTTGATGGGCGTAGGCAAACTGCTCTGCGTTCATCTCCGGTCTGCCGAAATGCGCCAAAATATGATTGTAATATGCCCAGTTGGCCGCTTCGGTATCAAAAAGAACGCCGTCACAGTCAAATGCAACAACAGAAATATTTTTCATATGGATTTACTGGGTTTGCTTTTTTTCTTCTTCTGCCCGCTGCCGGAGATCACCGTAAACCCTGATGCTCAGTTTGGGCTGAATCTTGCTGTCGGTTTCCAAAGTGATCATATCAAAATAGCGCCCTTTCTGTAATCGTTTGTTTTCAATCAGCAGCGCATAAACCGGTCCTTGCTTGCCTTTTTCTTCCGACAGTTCAAAGTGAATGTCTTTACCGTCTTTGGCGCTGACCTTGACGATTTTGAAAGGATATTTCTTTTTAGGGGTGATCGTCACCTTTCTTTTGATCTCGTCTCCGGCAACCCCCCGCAGTTTCACCCGATTGGGTTTAATAATGGCAAATTTATCAACACTGCCGCTAATGGTCAGTTTCAAGCTTGGATTTTGTTCATCATTTGTAAATAGGGTCGCATGTTTGCGGAGGGTATGGCCGCCTTTGTTATGCGTGTTCACTCTTAAGGTAACGTTGCCCTCACCACCGGGAGGGATCTGCCTCGTGTAAGAGGCCGCCGTGCACCCTCAATCGGTCTTGACGCGTTGAATTTTCAGCGGGGCCGAGCCCTTGTTCTGAACGATAAATGCATGGACCACTTCCTGGCCTTCAACCACCAAATCGAATTGATAGACGGGGGCCGGCAAAACCGCGAGCGGCTGTTTTAAGGAAATCTGCACAATCTCAACGCGTTCTGCATGCATCGCATCTTCGGCATTCACTTCTTGCATCGGCGGTTTTCTGTCAATGAAGGTTTGCGCTTTCAGGCGGCTTTTGGCAATACCCTGCTTTAAAAACCACTGTTGAACCGCCTCAACCCTTTTTTGGACAACCTCATGATTTCTTAGAGGGGCGCCTTTCTGGTGGGCGTAACCTTCAATCCGCAGCCCTATGGCTGGATCGGCCTCAAGTGCTGCCTGAATCTTCTTTAAATCATTTTCAGATTTGGGATTGATCGCGGCGGAATCCTTTTTAAAATAGAGGGTCGCCAAAACGACCGGTGGAGTATCAGCTGTGGCGCCGTAAGCCTGTGTTACAAAGCAACCGATCAATAGAGCGAATACTAAGATGGCAACTGCTTTTTGATTCATTAAAGGTACTCCTTCCGTGAACTTAAAGTTGACTGACTATAGAAATTTTATGTTGCCTGTTCGTGGATGTCAAGCAGCTGGCGATTAAGCATTTGAATATCTTTATTTTTATACTATTGTAAAACTGCCTCTCAAAACTTGAAATTTTGTTTAAAGTCCTGTCTGTGGAGGGATACAATATCTATTACCAGAATGAATTTGGAGAAGTATAGCTCGATTAAATGGATTAATTTTTAACGTTAAAACCGTTTTATAAGTGATTAGATTTTGCCCGAGAGCAAGGCGCGAGGCGCCGAAATGACGAAGCGTACATTATAGTACGCGAGTAAATTTCGACGCTGAGTAACACCGCTATCGGGCAAAATATGATTGCTACTAAAACGGTTTTAGAGGAGGGAAACAGGGTCGACGTCTATGATGACCCTAACCCTGCGATTGTTAAACACCGCCGGTTGGTCCGTCATGAGCCGACCGGCAAATTGATGCAAATCTTTGACACGCGTCCCTTTTATGAGAATCTGCCAGCGATACCGGCGGGCAATTTTGGCCAATGAGGATTCAATTGGCCCTAGAACGTCCACGGAATCGTAAACAGGCGCATTTGACGTTTTCAACGCCAGGCATAGATTTCCAAGGCGAGCGGCATGATCCTGGGTCAGTTGAGGGTCCATTCCGGATATCTTCAATTGGATCATTCTTGAAAACGGTGGATATTTCAGGGTCTGGCGAAAGTGTATTTCCTGTTTGTAAAAGGCCGTATAATTTTGATCTTTTGCCGCGGAAATGCTGAAATGGTCCGGATTATATGTTTGTAAAATGACCCGTCCTGGAGAGGCGCCCCTACCTGCACGGCCGGCGACCTGGGCAATCAGCTGAAAGGTGCGTTCACCCGCTCTAAAATCAGGAAAGCTGAGTGATAAATCAGCACAGATAATTCCCACCAGGGTGATATTTGGGAAATCGTGACCTTTGGCCACCATCTGGGTGCCCACCAGGATATCGATTGACTGATCATTCAGGCCTTTGAGTAATCTAAAAATACTTCCTTTCCGGGCGGTGGTATCCCGATCCATACGCGCAACACGGGCCTCTGGAAAGATTTTTTGCACCGTGGCTTCAATTTTTTCGGTACCCAGACCTATTTTTTTTATTTCAGAGGATCCGCAACTGTCACAGCTGCAGGTTGCTGCCCGGAAAAATCCGCAATAATGGCAACGAAACGCATTGGCCTTCCGATGGTAGGTCAGCGAAATATCGCAATGTTTGCATCGCAGGGCCTGGCCGCATGATTGACAGAGTGCGAAATTGGCAAACCCGCGACGATTGATAAAAAGCAGTACCTGTTCTTTGCGATCCAGTGCCTCCTTCATCGACCGTTGTAATTCAGATGTAATAAAGCGCCGGATTCCCCGGTATCCCATGCTTTCACGAAGATCCACGATTTTTATGCCGGGCAACGAGCGACGTTCAATACGCTGCTTGAGATTGACTTCGATAAATTTTCCGACCCGGGCATTATAATAGGACTGGATGGAGGGTGTAGCGGATCCCAGCAGGGCCAGGCAATCATTTTGTTTTGCCCTTACCACCGCCAGATCTCGGGCATTATAGCGCAAATTGTTTTCCTGTTTATAAGAAGCGTCGTGCTCTTCATCCACGATCACCAGACCGACCGCAGCGAATGGGGCAAAAATGGCCGAGCGCGCACCGATGGCGATCTGTGCTTGACCCTGCATGATCAGACTCCATTGATCAAATCGCTCACCGGCCGAAAGGCCACTGTGCAGCACGGCGATACGTTCTCCGAATCGGGCACGAAAGCGCCGCTCCATCTGTGTAATCAGGGCGATTTCGGGAACCAGCACCAAAACGGATTGCTGCCGCTTGAGGATTTCGGCTGCAATTTGCATATAAACCTCGGTTTTGCCGCTGCCGGTGACGCCTCGCAGAAGAAATGTCGCAAATCCCTGACCCAACCTGTCGTTGACCTGTGCAAAGACGCCTTGCTGTTCAACATTTAAATCATGGGCCGTATCCGCGCGAATGGTCTCTCCAAAGGGATCGCGGTAGACGCGTTTTTGCCGAATGGTCAGGTAACCGTCATTTTCAAGGGCCCGAACCAGACGGGTTGCATTGGGGACCTGCTTTTTTAGATCAGGCATTGACATTTCACCCTGCCGGCCGAGGATTTCGATGATCTTCTTGCGGGCTTTTGACAGTCGATCCAGCGGTGTATCTGTCCTGCCCAGTGCGATATGGCGTTCGGTGCGGGTCAGGGTCGAAGCCCTTCTGAGTTCTCGCGTTTTTGCGATCCATCCGCTGTGCTGAAGCGACTGCAGTAAGGCCCCAGGTACATTGCGGTTGAGCTTGTCGCTGATGTGTTTCAGGCGACAGGGCTCGGATTCAAGCAACTGCAATACCGATCGTTGCAGGGAGGTGACGGTTTTTTCCTTTAAGGCGGTTTTGCCTTCGGCTGTGATCGATAAAGCCGCATAGTCATAGAGGGTCAGACCGCCGGGAAGGGCGTTTTTGATGACATCACCGATGGGATGTTTATAATAGTCGGCAATCCATTTATAAAAAGGAATCATCGATGATGGGAAAAGGGATTCTTGATCGAGCACGTCCAAAATATGCTTGATTTCAGCTGTCTCGGTTTCAGCGGCAACCCCCATGATATAGCCCGTTACCCGTCGTTGCCCGAAGGGCACCAGAACACGTTTGCCGACAGCAATGAATGGCCTCAAGAAAGATGGGACGCTGTAGGTAAAGGTATGATGAACCGGTAACGCAACCGCAACTTCGAGATTTGAATTTTCGACAGTCATGGGTCAACAGTTAATCTTGAATTGAAGGTCGTTATTGGCGATTCCTTTTCAGCCTGTAAGAAATCGTAAATGATTCTAATCTTTTAAATTCTTTATAAAAATGGATATACATATTTTCAAAATAGTGCTAATATAACCTTAAGTTAATTTGGATTCAACCCAAAGCGCTTCCGGGTGCCGAGGGATCCGTGAATATGTCCCTTGTCGGTAAATTGCGTTGCATATTTTCGTGTTTAGTGATCCCATTGCTCGAAAAAAACTAATGAAATTCCATATCTGGACGATAGATAGGTTAAGGAGGCAATTATGCGAAAATTAACAAAATCATGGGCAGTTATTGGAGTGATCGCGGCTCTGATCATTATGCCTTTTGCAACGACAGTTCAGGCCCAGGATTATTATGAAGCCAAAGAACCCGGCGGCGGCGCCATGATGTATGATACGATTGTTGTCCGCCCTGTCGGCATCGTCGCAACAGCCGTCGGATCGGTTTTTTGGCTGGTATCGCTGCCATTTTCGGCATTGAGCGACAGCACCGATATGGCGACTGAAAAGCTGGTTAGAGAACCCGCCGCATTTACCTTTAGAAGACCTTTAGGCGAATTTTAGACTCCATTTAACTCTTCTTCTGTCTTGACACAGGGGCATTAATTACATATACGAAGCTGCAATTAATGACTCATGATATACCTGTACCTGTTTTTTCTCCTGCCTACCATACCATAACGTTAACCTGTCACAAAAGGAGGCCGCCGTGCCGGTACATGTCGTAGATCACCCCTTGGTCAAGCACAAATTGGCGTTCATGCGGGAAAATGATATTACAACCAAAGATTTCCGCGATCTTGCATCCGAACTGGCCAATCTTCTAACTTATGAAGCCACCAAGCACCTGGAAACCGAAACCGTCACCATTCATGGCTGGGCCGGCGAGGTCGAAGTTGAAAAAATTAAGGGGAAAAAAATCACCGTCGTTCCCATTCTTAGGGCCGGGCTCGGCATGATGGAGGGTGTCCTGAATCTCATACCAACCGCCAAGGTCAGTGTTGTCGGCTTGTACCGCAACGAACAAACGCTTGAACCCATCAGATATTATGTCAAAATGACCAATCAGATGAACGAGCGCATTGCACTGATTCTGGACCCCATGCTGGCGACCGGCGGGACGGTCATCGCCACGATTGATCTGATAAAAGAATCCGGCTGTAAAGATATCAAAGGCATATTTATGGTCGCCGCACCGGAGGGGATCGAACGCTTACAATCAGCTCATCCTGATGTCGAAATATGGGTCGCTGCCATAGACGAAAAACTAAACGAGGTCGGATATATCCTACCCGGCTTGGGAGATGCGGGCGATAAGATATTTGGTACCAAGTAAATTCAGCGCAAAATATTGATTCTGTCACCTCGTTTTCAGCCATCAGAGGACCAGGGTAAGTATGGCCGTCAAGGATTGGATCACAGACTATAAATTGAATTATCCAGACAGTCTATTTAGTGTCCAAGTTCTTCTGGTCGCCTTTGGTGCGCTGATCACCGTACCCATCCTGACCGGTTTGGACCCCGGAGTGGCGTTGTTTACAGCCGGCGCTGCGACACTCATTTTCCATGGTTTCACCAAAAGGCGCATCCCGGTCTTTCTGGCATCATCATTTGCTTACACAGCCCCGATATTGATCGCCACAGAAACATGGGGCCTTGCAGCCGCCCTCGGCGGGCTTTTGGCCGCAGGTCTTGTCTATATGGGTATTGGCGGCATCATTTACTGGAAAGGCCGCAATTTCATTCCGTCATTATTTCCGCCGATTGTGACCGGAGCGATTATGATGGTCATCGGTCTGATGCTGGTACCGGTGGCCGTGTCAATGGCTCTGGGCAAATCAAACCCGGCTCATCTGATACCCGATAAAATCGGTTTGCTGATCGCGACGGTCACGCTGGCGGCAACCATCGTCCTGTTTATGTTGGCCCGGGGCATTTTAAAGCTGATACCCATTATCGGCGGCATCGTCGCTGGATACCTGGTTTCGATCCCCTTTGGAATCATTGATTTCTCAATCGTTGCCAGCGCACCATGGTTTGCCGTTCCAAAATTTGTATTTCCGCAATTCAACATTCACGCTATTGTTTTTCTGGTCCCGGCAATTATCGCACCGGCAATTGCACATTTTGGCGATATCCTCGCCATTGGCGAGATTACAGAAAGGGATTACCTGAGGGAACCTGGTATCCATCGAACACTGCTGGGCAACGGTGCAGCAAACACGGTCGCAGCTTGTATCGGCGGACCGCCGGTTCGTATTTACGGCGAGATTACCGGAGCCGTGGCGGTTTTCAAGAAATGGGATCCGGCCATAATGGTGTGGGCCGCTGTCCTGGCCATGGCACTGGCCTTTGTGGGTAAGTTGAGCGCCATCATCCAGACCATCCCCGATCCGGTTAGCGGCGGCATTCTGATTCTATTTTTTGGCGCCCTGGTGGTGGCGGGCATCAATTGCCTGCTGCAGGTCGGGTCAAAATTAATGGAAATCAGAAATTTGCTGATTGTGGTGATCATTTTAGTGACCGGAATCGGCGGAATTACCTTTTCAGCCGGCGCGTTCACCCTGAAAGGTGCGGCTCTGGCAACCCTGACGGGCGTTATTTTAAACCGAATTCTGCCGGAAGAAATGACCGACGAGAGCTGAAACGCCAGGATTTTGCGCACCAATCATCTCTTATCCGAATAGTTATGCGGAAGTTGCCTTTCTCTATTTTGCCCGGTGAAAGCCGTCAATCGGTTGTTTTTACTACCAATTTTAGATTATAGCATCCCCAGGCGCAGCCGCCTGAAAGGATAGGCCCATTTGTTGATATATTGATTTATTGACATTCTGGGATTTTGGCCTATACTCCCAGTCGTAACCGCTACTAAAGTACCCAAAAAGGCGTTCGGCCCATCCGTCATATGCATATAAAGGTATTCATTGCTGAAAGGAGGACCTTATGGCAGATGACCTTAATAGAATCCGGAGCATTTTAAGCGCCCATCGTCGCCGGCTTCTGGAGCGGGCCAATGTCGTGGCCACTGGAATCGGGTATAAAGAAACCGACGGAACAAAAACAGACCGGTTGTGTATTGTTTGCTCGGTCAAAGAAAAAGTTCCGGTTGCGCGGATATCCTCTCAAGAGATGGTACCGTCGGTGGTCGACGGCACCCCCACAGATGTTTTCCAGACCGGCGCTATCCGTGCGCTACAGGTGCCAACGGATCGATTCCGTCCGGCCCCCGGTGGTGTCAGTGTCGGCCATGTGGGGATCACCGCCGGAACGCTGGGATGCTGGGTAACAAAAAACGGCCAGAAAGTCATCTTATCCAACAATCATGTGCTGGCCAACAGCAATGCAGCCGAAATCGGAGACGCCATCTTGCAACCCGGCCCCTTTGATGGAGGACGTTTCCCGCAGGATCATATTGCCAACCTGACCCAATTTGTACCCATCTCTTTTCAGGGCGAACCCAGTGAATGCCAATTTGCCAATGCGGTCATCTCCGTGTTTAATGCGGGATGCCGGTTGATCAGCAGCAACACCCGTTATCAGGTGACCAAAATACAGGCTGAAGATAACCTGGTGGATGCTGCCATTGCCACGCCGCTGAATCCAGCAGATATCAAAGATGATATTTTCAATATCGGGCCGATCCAGGGGACTGTATCGGGTGAGCTGAACATGTCCATTAAAAAAAGCGGACGCACCACCGGCTTTACAAGCGGCGAAATCCAGCAGATTGACGTGACCGCCAATGTCCAGTACGGTGCCGGACAGGTGGCTGTCTTTACCGACCAGTTGCTGGCCGGCGCTATGAGTCAGGGCGGAGACAGCGGTTCGGCTGTTCTGGACGACGGCAACCGCCTGACCGGACTTTTATTTGCCGGCAGTGAAACAACCACCATTATCAATCGAATCGAAAATGTATTCAGCGCGTTGGGGATTTCCTTATGAGAATGGTTGCCATATGTACCGTGCTACTGATTCCCCTGCTGGCGTTGGGAGATGATCTGGGCATGTCACCATCCATTCAGGACGTTAAAAAACAACACGAGGCTCAGTTTTTACAAATGGCTGGGGTGGTTTCAGTCGGAATCGGGCTGGATTCAGACGGCAATCAGGCTATTGTTGTAGGGTTGGACGGATCACACCCGGATACTGAATCCAGCATACCGGCCAAAATTGAGGGTTATCCCGTGGTGGTCCAAACCATTGGAAGGATCCGGGCCCAGTGAACGCAACCCGTTGAATCTATTTAAACCCTGAATCCTGCGTGAGCCTGATAAAATTAAAGGCCATCATCCGATGGTCTTTTTTTGTAACGGTATAGGTGCCTATTTCAGTGTTAATCTGCTATAATAGATAGCGAAGAAATTCTCATCCATTTCAGCAAAACTGAAAAATTTGACAACTTCCTAAAATTTCAATATTTTTTATATAGATGCTTGAGTTCAAGGAGTGAATTTTGTCAAATCTGATACGCCTAAACACCGATACGACAGATGCGATTTTAACGGTGCTAAAATACGTAAAAATAACAACCGGAAACGAGCCTACCCAATTAGAAGTTGCAGAGGCCCTCAAAAGCTACTTTATATTAAACGAAATCGGCAACCAGATTAAATTTCAACGCAAAAAAAAGGATACACCGACAGAGCCGCAATCACTCTCACGGGATCCCTTCTGGAAGATAGACCTTATAGCAGGCCCGGCGAAAAATAATTTGGTTAGGGCCGGTCTTTTTTGTGAAACCATAAAAGATGCTCTCATTACGGTGCAACGCTTTGTCAAAGATTCAGGTGCGGTCGAACCCACTGAAGCGGAAATTGCCCTAAGCCTCAAGAGCAGTTTTATTCTCAGCGAAATCAAAAACCAGATCGAATGGCAGCGAAACGATCAGAAGAATTCAAAATATACGATATCCTTGGAAGAATAAGTTACTTAAACACAAAAGGCCAACGATCCCGCCCGTATTTACTCAACTCTACGATCCATTCAAGGGAGACATCGATATGATCAACCATGTCGTATTGATCAAATTTAAACCGGGCGTCAGTGACAGCGATATCGATGCGCTTGAAAAAAGTCTGGATGATCTTCCCAACCGGATTGTTGAAATTCAAACCTATGAATTTGGCCGCGACCTGCTTCACACCGCAAAGTCCTATGACTTCGCACTGGTGGCGTTATTTGCCAATCTGGAAGCTGTTCGGCGCTATCAGGAGCATCCCGCTCACTTGAAAGTCCTGCAAAAGATAACCCGGTTGAGCAAACATATATTAACGGTAGACTTTGCAGGAACTGATGCCGGCAAGATTAAAAAAGACGAGGAGGGCGCCATGCTCAGTCGTCTCGGTCGCATTTAATTCTGTTGTCTTTTTAACCGCTTCAGGCATAAACATGACCGACATATTGTCCAAACTCAAGGGCGGCGATCGCCGTTCGATCGGAAATGTCAGCGCAGTCGTTGCGGCCGTAAGCAAAAATACGGGTTTATTTAAGGATCTGGTCAGCGGTCTGTTTGATCCAGATCCGATTGTGCGGATGCGGGCTGCAGACGCCATGGAAAAACTGTCTGCAGATGCCCCCCGATTGCTACAACCCTTTAAACATAAGCTCGTTGGTCTGGCGCAGCAGACCCGCCAGCAGGAACTGCGCTGGCATCTGGCCCAGATGGTTCCCCGCTTAGATTTAACACCTCAAGAAACAAATGCCGTTACCGCTATTTTCGCTAATTATTTAACGGATGACAGTAAAATTGTTGTCACCTTTGCAATGCAGGCCCTTTGCGACCTGGCCACAAAGAAAGGGAGCGTTTCAACCCGTGTGCTGAGTGCGATAGAAAAACTGACCCAAAACGGCAGTCCTGCGATTCAGGCGCGGGGAAAAAAACTGCTTCCCAAATTGAAAAATCTTTCGCCGCAAACCAGCTAAACAGAATAGACTTGGGGAACTCGAAATCTATATGATATGGTTTTTACCGGTCGGAATAATAAATCGGATCCCATATCTACTATTGCAGGTTCATCTGAACAACCCAAAATGTAATTGCCCACTCACGAGAAGAGGTTTTTATGCGCAAGAAAGTCTACATTGCCTATACCGGAGGGACCATCGGCATGAAGAGCACGGCAGATGGTTTTGTGCCGGCTGCCGGATACCTCGAGCAACTCATGGATAATGTACCGGAACTTAAAAGTGATTTGCTGCCGGAATACCGGATCGGTGAGTACAAACCGCTGCTGGATTCCTCTAATATGACGCCCGCAGACTGGCTCAAAATAGCCAATGACATAGCCAAACACCATAAGGCGTTCGACGGATTTGTGGTTCTGCACGGCACCGACACAATGGCCTACACGGCCTCGGCTTTACCCTTTATGCTGCAGGGGCTGCAAAAACCAGTGGTCATCACCGGAGCCCAAATCCCGCTGTGTAGCGTCCGCAACGATGCCCGGGAAAATTTGATCACAGCGTTGCTCATTACAGCCAATTTTAAAATCCCTGAAGTCTGCCTGTGTTTTGGGGACAAACTGCTCCGCGGCAACCGGGCGGTAAAAGTCGATGCGGACAGCCTGGATGCCTTTGAATCACCGAATTTTCCGCCGCTGGGGACGGTTGGCATTGATATCAAAATAAACTGGGATCTGATTTTACCGCCTCCCAAAACCCGCAAAACAATAAAAGTAGCGCCATTGAAGGAATCCCGTGTGGCCGGGCTAAGGCTATTTCCCGGCATTTCAGTCGATATTGTTAAAAATTTTCTGCAGCCGCCCATTCGGGGCTTAGTACTGGAAACATATGGAATCGGCAATGCACCCGAAGACGGCGGATTGCTTGCGGCATTGAAAGCGGCCAATGACCGCGGGGTTATCATCGTCAACTGTACCCAGTGCCTGAAAGGAACGGTTAATATGGATGACTATGCTACGGGTACTTCGCTGTCAAAAGCCGGCGTCATCAGTGGCTATGATATGACACCTGAAGCGGCTCTGGCCAAGTTGTCTTTTTTACTTAACCAAAAAATGTCAGTTGCAAAAATGAAAGAAATGATGCAAACCGATTTGAAGGGTGAATTAACGCGGCCTTGATGGGTGGCCACAATGCAAAAAAAGTCTCACGCGAAGACGCTAAGACGCTAAGCAATATTCCCCCAATTTATAACTGCCTACTGCGCAAGTTACCACGATATCATTTTATGCGCGGGGGCAAACTTTTTTCAAACTCAATGCAAAATTTGATGGCCTTGGAGGAGCAGACATGCAGCAAATGGACGATAAAGATCAATGGGTGTGGGTGGTGGTTCAGGACCCCGGCGGCGATGAGCAATTTCTGGGTCAACATGATGAACAGGAGGACATCTCTTTTATTCCCGTTTTTGCCGACAAGGAAGCTGCCCAGCAAGGCCTCTTGGGCTTGATTCGCCAGCCGGGACACAAATACGAAGTGCAGGCCATTTTACGTGAGGAATTATTCAAGGACGCCGCAGCCGGCGGTTTTTTAATCTTTTTACTAAACGAAAGCGGCGACATCCTGGAAAAAATCAAACCCTAAAGCGCAAAAACAGAAACAAGGGAGATTAAATTATCACGAAAGCACGAAAGACTCAAAAGCACTAAAAAAAGAAAAAACATGAATATTTCGTGCTTTTTAAATTTCGTGTTTTCGTGATTAACTCATTTGCGATTTTACATAAACCGTTACGCTAAAAGATTAGATATTTAGTGCAGCTAAAAATCCCCCATGAATCGCATTGTTCAGTTTTCCCAGCCGGAGGCCATCGCCCACCGTGGCAAACGGAATCCCCAGTTTTTTGATTTTCGCTGAAAGCCCTGGAACGGATAGGGCCCCGGAGGCCACAATGACATTGTCAAATTGAATCTGTTGCCTTTGATCCTCTTTTTCGAATGTCACATTTCCGTCGCGGATGGAGGTCACCCGGGTGCTGGTTTTCACCCTAATCCCGTATCGCTTCAAGTTGTCAAACACAATCCATCGCGTTGACTTGCCGATATCCTGTCCGGTCCTGGGGAGCATTTCAAAAACGGTGACCTTTGATGAGCCCCGAAATAACAATTTCCGCAACCCACAACTGACCGCCGATATCTGAATCTTTTTCAAACACATAGACCTGGTGACCACGGGTAGCGGCTGTGACGGCGGCCTCGAGGCCACTGGCACCTGCCCCCACAACCAAGACTTTTGTAGGATGATTGTTTTTTGAAAGTTGCCGCTCTGCCTTAAATCCGGCCCGGGCATTGCCGACACAAAATGCCGGCCGGCCGCTGAACACCTGATCGGTGCAGCCCTGAGAACAACCCACGCAAGGACGGATTTCTTCCGCCTTTCCCTCAAACGCCTTTTGGGGCCACCGGGGGTCAGCGATGCGGAATGACAATCCCGGCCGCAGTGTTCTTGTTGCGTTGGCGGCACTTGGACAGTGCTAAAATATATTGAGGTTTTAGCCTGATTATACTAAAATATGAATTAATGCCGATTTCTGTAATGGCCACGCGTATCACTCAAGCGATAAAAAGCAAATCAAGGGCAAATAGCGATGACCGAAGATAATACAAAAGGCACTGAACGACCTGCTATGGAAGATATTGCAGAGCAAGCCGAAGAAAACGATCCGGAAAATGAGGAGCCTGTTGAACCTGCGGCCGCTCCTGCTGAGGAAACCGAAGACAGCGCCGAAAACCGTCTGGCTGAAGAATCAGCCACTCAGGAAAAAGCAGCGATCGAACCGCCTTCTGAAACTGAAGCCGCCGACCTGAATGGTGCTGGTAAAATAGAGGTTGTTGAAGACTTTGATTTGAATTTGTTGCTGGATATTCCACTGGAAATAACTGTAGAACTGGGGCGTAACCGCGTTCGGATTCAGGAGTTGCTCGAACTCGAGCCCGGCTCAACCGTCACCCTTTCCAAACTCGAGCGTGAACCGGTTGACATCCTGGCAAACGACAAATTAATTGCCAGAGGGGAAGTCGTTTTGCAGAATAAAAAATACGGCATTCGAATAACTGAAATTACCAGCCGCATGAATCGCATCAAAAGCCTGCATTAAAACATCTAAAATCTGTATCTAACACCGCTCCCATAAAAAGCGTAGCGTTCAATGATTACATAGGTCATGTTGTTTTCTGAAAAGCACTATGATTTCTGTGAAGGCACGGCCAGCTTCCTAACCTCGTGGCCAGCCACCGCTAAAAACCGCTTGAGGTTTTTCTTGGATATTAAAAGGGTACTGGTGTTCACCAGTGGATGAAATTGAAATGCCTCCTGCTCCCACGGGCTTTCATCGATGATCAATTCAACCGAATGGTCAGGATCATCGAACAGTGTGAAAATGGTCACCGATCCGGGATCAACGCCCAGGAATTCCTTGACAGCTAAATCGATCTGTCGTTATACCAAAACCCTGTAGCCTGCATCTTTTACAGGCTCCATCGGAGCCCCGGCAGGGGCCGCGAAACGGTATTCAACCAAACGCGCATTCAAAAGAGCAAATCGGAGGCGTCATGCCGAAAAACCAGTTGCTTTATCTGTCTAAGGCAGATGTGGAAGCCATTGGCGTTACCATGGCCGAAATCATTGAATCATTGAAAGTCACTTTTCGCGCCAAGGGTGAAGGCCGCACGGAAATGCCCCCCAAACCGGGAATTCATCCCGGCGGGGGCGACAATTTCATCCATGCCATGCCGGCCTACATTGCAGATCTAAAATCGGCCGGGATTAAGTGGGTCGCCGGATTCCCGGAAAACCCCGACAAGGGTATACCTTACGTCACCGGTCTGTTGATTTTCAATGATGTCGAGACGGGTTTGCCGCTTGCGGTAATGGACTGCGTCTGGATAACAGCCATGCGCACCGGAGCGGCCACGGCCGTGGCCGCCAGTTATCTGGCACGTCCGGAATCATCGGTGGTGGGTGTGCTGGGCTGCGGCGTTCAGGGGCGCAGTAATGTGGAGGCCTTAAAGGTGCTGTTTCCCTTAAAAACCGTTCGGGCTTACGACGTTAATACGGATACGGTTCAACAGTATGCGAAAGATATCAGCTCCCAGCTGGATCTGGAAGTTGTACCGGCGGAAACACCCCGGGAAGCTGTTAGCGGCTGCGACATCGTGGTGACCGCCGGGCCGATTTTAAGAACACCGCACGCCACAATCAAGGCCGGCTGGTTGGAAAAGGGGGCTTTTGCTTCACTGGTGGATTATGATTCCTACTGGGACCCGGCAGCCATGGCGCAAGTAACCAAATTCTGTACGGACGACACCGCCCAGCTGAGACTCTATCAGCAGATGGGGTATTTTCAATGCATTCCAGACATTCACGCCGATTTGGGTGAACTGGCGAGCGGTCAAAAGCCCGGGAGACAGGTATCCGAGGAACGCACCATGACAGCCAATCTGGGCCTTGCACTGGACGATATGGCGGTGGCGGCCCTTCTCAATCAACGGGCGGTAGATAAGGGCATTGGAACATGGTTACCGCTCTAAATTCGAAATTCGAATCTCGAAACCCGAAACAAATTCGAATGACCAAAATCAAAAATTCAAAATAAAGGAGCCAAATTGACTAAGACTGACAAAGTTTATGACGTCATCATCATTGGTGGCGGCATTATGGGCAGCGCCACAGCTTATTACCTTATTTCAGCTGACCCAAAGCTAAAGATTGCCGTGGTTGAGCGTGATCCGACTTATGCGCAAGCTTCAACCACCCTTTCAATGGCCAACGTCCGCACCCAGTTCAGTTTAAAAGAAAATGTTCAGATCTCCCAGTACACGACCCATATTCTAAAATCCTTTGAAGAAGATATGATTGTCAATGGTGAGTCGCCCAAAATCTATTTCCGGCAGGAAGGCAATCTTTTTCTGGTGGCAGCCGAGGCTGAAAAAGCCGCTCGGCGGGCGCTGAAAATGCAAACCGAACTCGGATGCCGGGTTGAATGGTGGTCAAATCAGCAAATTAAGGAACACTATCCACTTTATGAGCCGCAGCCATTTGTCGGCGGGACCTATGGCCCCGATGACGGCTATTTCGATGCCTATGCGGTCTTAATGGCTTACAGGGCCAAGTCGCGATCATTGGGTGTCAACTATTTAAAGGACGAAGTCGTCACTATCAGCACATCCAAAAAACAGGTCACCGGGGTGCAGTCGGCCGACCATGGATTGCTGGCGGCAGCCCGGGTGATCAACTGCGCCGGTGCCTGGGCGGCCGATGTGTCCAAGACAGCCGGTATTGACCTCCCGGTCGTTCCGGTCAAGCGCCAGGTCTTTGTACTCGACACAGCCTTTAAGTTTGATAAACCGTTACCCCTGACCATATTGCCTTCGGGGCTGTATTTTCGTTCTGAAACAGGCGGATTGATCCTGCTGGGGAAATCAATGGAAGACGATCCGATCGGATTCTCGTTCAGCTGGGATGAGCAGCGATTTATAAACCATCTTTGGCCGGAACTTGCTGAATTTGTTCCCAATTTTGATACGCTTAAAGTCGTGCGCGGCTGGGCCGGGCTCTATGCCGTCAACACCCTGGACGGCAACGCCATTCTCGGACAATGGCCGGAGATCAACGGAATGTATCTGGCAAACGGATTTTCCGGCCACGGCCTTCAGCAGGGGCCTACGGTAGGCCGCTATTTGAGCGAACTCATCTTGGACAAGCCAGTATCACTGGACCTCTCCATATTTACCCCGCAGCGTATACTTGATAATCGGGCATTGAGCGAAAGTGAGCTGGTTTAACATTTTCTGAACATTAGCTCTTGACTAATGCGCAAATGTTGTTTAAATAAGCGCCAAACCTTTTGAGGCCGAATCACCAACTAAATCTTATTTAGTATTAATTTCAATATATTGGAAAATCGGTCCTAAAAATCGGCAACGATTGATTGACATTTTAAGCCATTGAGATTATAGCATAATGGTTTCGGACATTCGTTTATAAGTTGAAAGGAGGTGATGCAATCCGGTTTAACCGTAATTGTTCGACAGAATCATCAACGTATCAAGCGTTAATTATACTGAAAGGAGATTGAAAAATGAACCGAAAGTTGGTACTGATGTTGACACTTTTATTTGTCATTGCTTTTGCATTTAGCGTGCAAGCTGAAGTCAAAGACCCCATCGGGGTCGTCAAACTGCGTCCCGGAGAGCCTATCCACATTGCCTATTGGGTTGTCATTTCAGGCCCAAACACATCCCTGGGCACCGATGTGGTGCGCGGTATTGAAATTGCCGTCGACGATTTTGGCGGTCAAATCAAGGGCTTCCCGCTCAAGATTTCCGGTCAGGATGCCGGCTGCAGTGCTGAGGGCGGCCAGGCAGCGGCCACACGACTGGCAGCCGACCCCACCATCGTTGCGGCCATCGGCTCCACCTGCTCAAGTGCAGCCAAACCCGGCGTCCCAATCCTGTGGAAGGCCGGCATTCCAACCGTATCGCCCTCAAACACTGCTCCGTTCCTGACCGATCCTAATCGCGGTTCAGGCTACGACGGCTATGCGCGCACCTGCCACAACGACAAGGTGCAGGGAGCGATCGCAGCAGAGTTTGCCTTGAAGCAAAAGGGTTTCAAGTCAGCGGCCACCATTCATGACGGCAGCGTCTACGCCGAACAGCTGGCCCAGGTGTTTGCTGCAACCTTTAAGGAAATGGGCGGCACCGTTACCTCCATGGAAGCGGTTTCACCCAATGACACCGACATGCGCCCGGTCTTGACCAAGATCGCCACCGCCAAACCGGATATCATTTATTATCCGATCTTCATTGCCGAAGGCGGATTCATCACCCGTCAGGCTAAAGAAATCTCCGGTCTGGAAAAGACCGCGCTGATGGGCGCCGACGGCATGTTTTCACCGGACTTCTATAAAGCCGCCGGCATGGCAGCCGTGGGCATGTACCATTCCAGCCCGGACTTTGGGGCTTTTGCCGGAGGGTATCAGGCATTTCTGGCCAAACATCAGAAAAAATACGGGGAAAAACCCATCGCGCCGTTCCATGGCCATGCCTATGACGCCACCATGATGATTCTTACAGCCATCGATAAAGTGGCCGTCAAAGAAGGCGACAATCTGTACATCGGCCGCAAAGCTGTCCGCGATGCACTGTTGGCCACTGCAAAGATGCAAGGGCTGACCGGCATGATTAACTGTGACCAGTACGGCGACTGTGCGGATCCGAAAATCGCAGTCTATCAAACCGAAGAGGAAAACGTCAAAAAAGGTGCAATGCCGACCAAACCTTACTGGAAACCTTATTAATGAGAATCGATGAAGCCGGCCCCTTCGGGTGCCGGCTTCTTCTTTAAGCTTTAATTAGAGCCGGGTATTCTGAGAATGCCCGGCTCGACCCGAAAAATCGGGGTTTTCCCCGCCCGTTTGCCGAACCTCAAAAGACGCAATATCTCCTGCTGCGCGAAACGTGCTTTATTCCAAGGCAAACATCAGGCTCGCAAAGACCAAGAGGGACACAAACAATGTTGCAAAAAATTCGTGAACGAATTTCGCCCACCGATGTGGTCATGTACCTGATCGGCGGAGGTCTGCTGTTTCTGGTGATCTGGGGCTCGATCTCAACGCTGATCAAAGGGACTTATACCGCCAGACACTGGATCGACTTTATCATCTTCGGCCTGGCCCAGGGCAGTGTCTATGCGCTGATCGCCACCGGATATACCATGGTCTACGGCGTGTTGCGCATGATCAACTTCGCCCACGGTGAAGTTTTCATGAGCGGACCCTACACGGCCTATTTCGTGGCCGCCTGGTTTTACCGTAGCGGCTTTCTGGATGCCCAACCGATTCTCTGTCTGGCCGTCATTTTCCTTGTGTCCATGTCCATATCCGTTACGATTGCCTTTTTTCTGGAGCGGATCGCCTACCGGCCTCTCAGAGGCGCACCACGGCTGATCCCGCTGATTACCGCAATTGGCGCTTCCTTTTTTCTGCAATACCTGTTTCGGGGGCTTTACGGTTCCAGCTTCCAGGCTTACCCGGACATCGCCATGCTGGAAGGCCATTGGATGATCGGCGGCATCCGCATCCTTAAATTCCAGGCCGTTGTCATCGTGGCCGCCATCGTGCTGATGTTCGCCCTGTATTCCTTTGTCATGAAAAGCCGTATCGGCAAGGCCATCCGCTCGGTATCCGAAGATAAGGAAGCCTCAGCCCTGATGGGCATCGACGTGGACAAAATGATTTCCATGACCTTTGTGGTCGGTGGCGCCGCCGCCGGTGCAGCCGGTGTACTGTATGCCATCATGTTCAAGCAGGTGCATTTTTTCATGGGCTTCATCCCCGGCATCAAGGCGTTTACCGCAGCGGTTTTAGGGGGCATCGGCAACATCCCGGGGGCCATGCTGGGCGGCATCTTCCTCGGTCTGGTCGAATCCGTCGGCCCCAGTTTGTTTCTCGATGGATTGGGTATCGTGGCACCCTATCAGTTAAAAGACGCCATTGCTTTCACCATGCTGGTCATGGTGCTGATTTTCCGCCCGACCGGGATTCTGGGCGAACGCCTGGCAGTTAAAAAAGCCTAGCAACTGAATTCTGCATGAAAATTAATGAGAAGTTGA
>JASFGH010000005.1:0-23401 GCA_050123865.1 Desulfobacterales bacterium
TGGGCAAAATTGGGCACCTCTGAGGTCTTGTAAATGATGACCATGGCAATGCCCATCAGGGCGTATGTGCTGCCCACCGCAATTCCGCTGGCAATCATCTGCAAAAAGTCAAGCATAGAACCGTCGCATAATTCACACGCAAAGCCGCAAAGCTCGCAAAGAAAGAATTATTTATTTAAACTCGTCTTTGCGCCTTGGGGTCTTTGCGTGAGATTTCTTTATTGGCATGCTGTTATCTTTTTTTGATGCAAGCGCTAATACCTAATACCAAATACCGAATACCAAGTTTAGAACGGCCACATCTTCCAGTATTTTTTGGTTCGGATCCAGATTCCGAATATTCCCAACGGCTCAAACAACATGATCAAAACCAGTATCAGGCCAAAAACGATGTACTGGATGTTGGAAATGCCGGTAATCGAAAAATAGCTTTGCGACAATGCTTCCAGCCATTGTCCCACATAAGGGATGCTCAGGATATTACGCAGCTGAAGATCCATCCAGCTAAGCAGGCAGGCACCGGCAATAGAGCCCATAATGGAGCCCAGACCGCCGACAATTACCATGGCCAGAAACATAATCGACATTAAAAGGGTGAATATTTCCGGCTCAATAAAGCGCAGGACAAAGGCGTACAGGCCACCGGCAATACCGGCATAAAATGCGCTCACCGCAAAAGCCAGGGTTTTGTACATAACCAGATTGACCCCCATGGTTTCAGCCGCAATATCAGCATCCCGAATGGCAATAAATGCTCTGCCGACCCGGGTTTTGATCAGATTGCGAGCGGCTACAGTCAGCAGAACCGTAAGCGTTATCAACAGATAGTAAAAATCGATATCGGTATCCAGATGCCAGGGGCCGATCGTCAGTTCAGGGGCATGCAGCCCCTGCCGACCGCCGAAAAATTCAATCCGTCCGATAACCTGGGTGATGGTTAGCCCGAAGCCCAGGGTGGCGATGGCCAGATAGGGGCCTTCCAGCCGCAGGGCCGGTAAACCCAGCAAGAATCCGAAAAGAGCCGCCACCAGGGCAGCAGTCAGCAAAGCCAGGATAAACGGAAAATGGGCCTCGCTCATCAAGACAACGGTGCTATAGGCGCCAATGGCAAAAAATCCCGCATGACCGAGAGAAATCTGGCCGGTATATCCCACCAGCAGATTGAGGCCGATAACCACAATCACATTAATGGCCATATAATTGGCTACATAGACATAATAGTTTTTAAACAGAAAAGGAAAGAGGGTCAGAAAAACAATCAAAGCACAAAACCAAAAGACAATCACACCGGAGGTAAACAGCTGCACGTCTTCATAATAGTGCCTTTTCATATCCATGGCAAAACAATCGCAAGAACCCATTGATATGTCAATATTAAAATAACCGGTTGTCAGCAAATGAAGCGGGTTCAAGCATTAGCATTTGGTTTAACCCATGGCGTGGTTTGAATCCCAAATATCGGGGCGCCAGCTCTTTGGATTTTATAGCGGCTTTCAGAAAATGATATGCCCTGCGCTCATTTTATAAGCGATTTCCAGGTCGGCATAACAGCCTGCGATCGATAAAATCCAAAATGAGATGGGCGCTTTCCTGAGGTTTTTCCATCGGCGGGAAGTGGCCCGAGCGGGGTACGGTCTGCAATTCATAATCGGCGATACGGCCCTTTAACCGTTCGGCCGCATCAGCCACAAAAATATCGGATAGTTCTCCGCGAATGGCCAGCACGGGACAGCGGATCTTTTTGGCATATCGCCAGACATTCAGTGGAATGGATTCAAAAATCTGGGCTTCAAGCTCAGGATCGCAATTTAAAACCGCTGTTTTTTCATCTTTTTCAAGCAGCCCGCATTCCAGATAGGCCTGCACAAATTCTTTTGACCAGTTTTTAAAGATGCCCCGGCCGGCGGCAAAAAGCCTCAAAGCCTCCTGCTTGCCTTTAAACTGTCGTCGCCGGCGCCGCGCCATTTTTGCCAGGGGTAGAATCCCTCTCAGCCCCAGCAATCTCAACGCAGCCAGTAGCCACAGCTGCCGGTGCGGCAGAATAACCGGGTCGATCAAAACGATCGCGCTGAACAGATGCGGGTATTGCGCGGCCGCAATATAGGTGGTGACGGCGCCCAGTGAATGCCCGATGCCGATAACCGGTGCAGACATTTTTTGCTCGACCAGGTTTTTCAGATCTTCGGCAAAAATGTCCCAGTGGCGGATACGATCAACGCCGGGCTGATCGGATCCGCCGTGACCGCGCACGTCGCTGGCCAGGATTTGAAGATCATCGACAAGATATCGAATAAAAGGGGTATAGGTGCCCGCACAAAAACCGTTACCGTGTAAAAAATGGGCCGGCAGTCCGCTGCCGCCCCAGTTCAGGTAGTGAATCCGCCCGTCGGGTAAATTTATATAGTGTTCCGTCGGCTCCCGCTTGTTGTCTGAATCGGTCGGAAATGCTGTTTCTGTGGTTGAATCCATGTTTCATCTACACGATTACAAGGATACTGTTAAAAATGGCCGTTGCAGCATGAGAGGTCTCGATGCCGCTCGGTTGGTTGGCGGCACCCCGTCGGATCGATCCATTCGCCCCTTGCCGATATCGTTTTTAATTTCGGGATGGTCGGCAGACGGCCGCCGTCAACATGCGCGGCAACGTTAATGGCATGAAGCCCGGGCCGAGGCCTTTGGCAATTCGTGGGGTGACGACCTGTTATAAACAGCCGCATATTCATCAATAATGTCTGAAGCGACATTTTCCCAGCCGAATTGACGCACCGAAGCGCGCACTTTACCAGTCGAAAACCCGCCGGCCTGCTGCCTGGCTAAAGTGGCGGCAATGCCCTCTGCCAACGGGACGGGTCCGGCGTTATCCACCAGCGTACCGGCTTTGCCGTTTTGTAGAATCGCGGGCATGGCCCCGACCGGGGTCGAAACCACCGGCGTGCCGCACGCCAGGGATTCTAGGCCCACCAAGCCAAAACTTTCATAGTAGGAAGGTATCACCAGGGTATCGGCGGCGCGGTAATACGGCGGGAGCCGGTTTTGTTCGATCCGGCCGACAAAGGTGACCGAATCCGCAATTCCGAGCTGTCGTGCCAGTTGCTGTAAGTTTTGGAATTCCTCGGTTTCCGGGCCGTCACCGCCGATAATCAGTAGTTGCACACGTTGCTGACGCCGCAAATGAGCAATTGCTTCGAGCAATCGATCGATGCCTTTGATCGGGTCAAAGCGGCCAACATACAAAGCCGTGGGCGTCTTTTCATCCAGGCCCAGCAGCTTTCGCGCCGCCTGCTTATCCCGGGGCTGAAAGAGGTCGAGATTGACACCACAGGGGACCACGCCGATTTTTTCGTCGGCGGCATGATAAAATTTTATCAGGTTTTGTTTTTCCACAGGGGTTGGCGCCAGGATGCGCTGGCTGGATTGCACCAGTTTCCGCTCGGTGGCCAGACGCAAGTCTGGTTCCTGCTCCGCCAGCCCCACAATGTTTTTGACCACGCCTAGCGTATGAAACATGACGATGTGCGGGATATTCCAGCGCTCCTGCACCCAGTTGCCCAGCCGCCCGGATAACCAGTAATGGCTGTGGATCAAATCGTAACGCAGGTCCTGCTTGTCTTTGAATTTTTCCAGCGCCCGCAAAAAATCAGCCAGATAGTAATACAGCGTCAACTTTTGAACATGGCCATTGTTGCCGGCGCTCAGATGAATTAAACGCACGTTATCATACAGTTCGATAATCTGATCGTGCCCGGAGCCATTCAATTTGGTATATATGTCGACCCGGTGTCCACGGCTTCCCAGCTCGCGGGCCAGTTCCCGGATATAAACACTCATGCCACCGGTGTTTTTGGTCCCCAGTTCACCGATCGGGCTGGAATGGATACTGAACATCGCCAGTTGCAACTGATCTGGTCTCAAATCGGATTCCTTTCTTGAATATGCTGCTCTGAAGTCAAAGAAACCGGCCGTGCGGATTAAGCGATGCTGACCCGACAACGATACAGGGGGATCTTTTTGCCCCCCAATCGATGTTTATAAACCTCAGTTCCTTTCAGAAAATCATACCTTTTTTTGCCGAGTTGAATACTTTCTTTGAGCGTTAAGAGTTTGCTGAGCAACCCCACGCTCAAAGCATGGTATCTTTCATCATAACCATTATTATACAAATGGAAAGTCTCATTGTGGTCAAAGCACATAACGGCAGCCACAACCGCATCATCAAGCATCAGAAAAAAGAGCCTGAAGATTCGGGCTGAAGCCAGTTCAATCGCCAGCGCATGAAAAAAGGTGGCCATCTGATCGGTCATAAATCGTGCTTTGTCCGTTCGATTCTGTTTAAAAAGCGATAAGAAGGTGTCCATTTCGCTGCTGACCGCACTGATATCATCGACGGATCGCAACTTTACCCGGCCGGCTTCTTCCAGCCGCCTGAACTTGCGCCTGACCTCGTGCCGCTGCTTGCCAGTCAGCTGCAGCAAATACGCGTCCCAGGAGGCCGGCAGATCCAGCACAATGGCGGCATCCACCGATTGGCAGTCGACCGTATAATGTTGGTCCCTTGCTGCCGGCGCCAGGTGGCGGTAGAGCGTTGAATCCGAGCGCACGGTTTGCAGATCCAGCTGACGGATGCCCTGCGTGTTGAGGTGGTCAAAAAGGATGTTGAAAAAAGCTTTTTCCCCGCCGGGTACAACCACCACATCCTGAAAGTCGCAGACGTCTGTATTGCCCATCAGGCGGGCCGTTTGGCCCTCAACCATCAACGGTGCTATTCCGATTAATTCGCCGCGCCTTCGGATCGAACATAAATAGGGCGTGCGATCGCTGCCGAATGCCTGCCACCAGGCCTTTAGCCACCCGGGCAATACAAACAGGCAGTCCCATTTCAGACGGTTCGCGCCGTCCTGCCAGAGCTCGGCAACTGAATCAATCGACTCTTGCGTTACAGTGTATGTTTTGTTTGCAGCCATCAACATTTCGGGTATTTTTTAACATTAGGCTTCAGGTGTCACCACAAAGAAGTATTCAGGTTTCGGGTGTCAGGTGTCAGGCCTCCGATGAACAGTTTCGGGCCCCTGCAACTTAGTAGCAAAAGCGATCATATGTTTTCGTTGCGATCTGCTTTCAGTCTTATGTTCCCTGACACCTGAACACTGACACCCGAAACCTTAATTACAGCTTAACCATTTGCCCCGTTCGGGCCGCCTGCGCAAGCGCATCCAGCACCCGCATATTTCCAATACTGTCTGTTATCGGAAACCTGAGCTCGGTTCGCCCCATGACTGCATCAGCAAAGTGCTCGACCATCAGCTGATATTCATCTGCTCCCGGGACACTGTGTGTTTGACCTGTCTCCTGATCCCGGCCGCGCACATAGAAAATCGCCTCATTCTCCCAGGGCACAAATGCATTGTGGGGCAATTCAATAACACCGTTCGAACCGGCTATGGCGTATGTTTGCTGCAAAGCCGTGATGAAACTGGCTTCAAAAGAAGCCAGGCCATTGGCGGCAAAACTCAGGCTGCCGACCATATGCACATCGACACCACCCGGATCATATTCGGCCTGGGCCTGCACCTGCGACGGTTCAGCCCCCAGAAACCAGCGCGCCACACTGACACTGTAACAGCCGACATCCAGCAGAGCGCCGCCGCCCATTTCCGGATTGAGGCGGACATTGGGCGGGTCGCTCCACTCCGAATCAGCCATCCGGAAACAAAAAGCGGATCTAACCAGCCGGGGCGCGCCGATGGCGCCTTCGGCAATCAACTGCTTGATGCGCCGGCTGCGGGGATGAAAGCGATACATAAATGCCTCCATCAGCAAGCGTCCGGCATCTTTGGCAACTGCCGCCATCTCTCTGGCCTCTCTGGCATTGCATGCCAGGGGCTTTTCGCACAGCACGTGTTTGCCGGCCTTTAGGGCTTTTATTGTCCAGGGGTGATGAAGATGGTTCGGGAGCGGAATATAAACAAGTTCGACTCGCGGGTCAACCAGCAAGGCCTCATAGCTGTCGTAAATATGCTCTATACGATTTTCAGCCACCACCTGTTCCGCCTGAGCCGGAGAGCGCGTTGCCAGGGCAACTAATTTCCCATTGCCGGATTTGCAGATGGCGGGAATCACACACTTGCGGGCAATAGTGGCGTTTCCCATGATTCCCCATTTGGCCGCTTCAGCCATCCAGCACCTCCGGCGTGCCGCCACTGGCGGCCGATCGGGCAGCCGCTTCCAGGATGGCCACCACACGGATTGAATCCGCCAACGGCGCTGTAATGGGCTCGCCGCCCAGCAGATGATCGGCGATGTTGCGGTGGAAACCAAAATGCCGGCGTTCGGGCACGGCAAGCTTCTGGGTAACGATTTGACCCGGCGTATGACGGCGGTAGAGCGTTAGATCGGGGGGCATCTCGGTGGCCGGAATATGGTGTTCCTCAAAATAAACATCCGGCTCGGGCTGATATTCGACGACATCTCGCCATTGGCCGCTGATGGCCCCTTTTGTTCCCAGCAGGTACCATTTGGGCTTGCGCAGCGCGGCAATATCGGAATGCATAAATTCGGCCTCCTGTCCGCCGGCAAAACGAAGTTGGATGCGTTCCTGATCTGCATTGGTGACATCGTGCCAGACTCTCTTGTGCCGGGTACTCATCACCGAAAGGATGGGCTCCGGAATCAGGCTCACGACCCAATCCAGATAATGCCCGCCCCAATCATAGGTCAGGCCGCCGGAAACCGCGTCGTGCGAATGCCAGTATCCGCAGGGATGATGATATCCACCCACAAACGTTTCCATGTAAAACAGCTCTCCGATCAGGCCTTCCCGCAGGGCCTGCTGGATGGCCAGATAATCCACATCCCACCGCCGGTTTTGATGACAGCTTAAATGCACGCCCTGTTTTTCGGCCATATCAACCATGGCATCGGTTTCCCGGCGCGTTAACGCCAGCGGTTTCTCACAGACCACATGCTTGCCGGCGGCCATCATCTGAACGGCAAGTTCAGCATGGGTATTGGGAGGGGTAGCAATGATCACCAGGTCAATACCGGCATCTGCCGCAAAGGCACCGGTTGCCGCATATGTTTTTATGTGCGGAAAATCCTGCTGCGCCCGGTCCAGGCGCTCAGTGCTTAAATCGCAGGCTGCGCGCAATTTCAGCCCGCTGGTGTTTTCAGCACCCAGACCGTGGATTTTACCCACCGATGGCGCATAGCCCAAAATGCCAATGCCCAGTATTTCGCGACTATCCCGGGATCCTGCCAGATAGCGCACCAGCCGGTAGAGAATCTGCTGCAAGACAGGATGGCGATAGTCCTGCAAGGTTGTGCAGGCGACCTTGCCCTCTCCGGCCTGGCGCGCCACCAATACCGGGGAATGCCCGTAATGCCAATCGGCATATAATATCCGCTCGCTATCATCGGCGGATGTTTTCAAAGGATGGTATGCGCCTTCCAGATAAACGGCATCGGGCAGGCGGTGCGCCAAGGGATGATTCGGATCATCAAACAACACCCGCAATTCGGCCTTCGGCCCGATCTGACCGGGCTGGGCACCAAAAATCTCAGGCAGGGGCTGGGTGGATTGGTGCACCAGCTTCAGCCAACCGCCTCCAGCGGTGGCGAACTGCTCGAGGTCTTCGGCTTTTTCATCACCCTCGCCGGTGTCGGCGCTAATGACCACATCGATAGGGCTCAGATCCGCCGGGGTCGACTTTTCAAGATCCAGTTTGACATGCGCCATGGATTGCAGATACGCAAAAAAAGAATCCAGCACAGGGTCGTTATTTGCGCTAATCGCCAGTATCGATAATGGGGGATGTGCGTACATTCTTTCAATCTACCAGGTTATATGTGTTGGTCATCAAATCTGGCCGTAGTTTGCTGCTAATAGGTTTCGGGTGTCAGGTTTCAGGTGTCAGTATACAGTATGTCTCAGGTGTCAGCTCTTCTTTTCGCCCTGAAACCTGACACCTGACACCCGAACCGTCAACGGCGGAGCTTTAGAACCTGACACCTTTTCTTAAGAAATTAACCGCCAGCGAGATCCCTCTTTCTCGTCTTCGATGATGATGCTGGCACGTTGCAGGCAGTCGCGGATGGCATCTGCTTCCTCGAATTGCTTGCGTTGTCTGAACACTTCTCTGACCTGCAGCAATTGCTCTACGACCGGCGCCAGGCAATCGGTTTGGCTGCGCGGCAACGCTGCCAGCCGGGTGCCCAGAATCGCAACCATCTCGCGCAGGGTGTCGCGGGCCTGAATAACAGACTCTGCATTTTCCAGGTCATGCTGCGCCTGCCATATGGTTCGATCCAGCTCAAGCAAGGCATTGGTGGTTTTCTGGGCCTCGTGCATTTTGAGGCCGTCGTGAAAATCGCTTTCCAGCCGATGAATTTGATCCCAGAAGGCATCGCTATCGTTTGCCGCCGTCGCCTGTGGCTTTTGGGGCGCTTTGGTTACCTGCTGCCAGCGACCGTCATCATCTGTGCCCCTCAGCACATTGAGTGAAAAACGCTCACCGCTTTTGAATACCATCTGCTGCCCCGAGCGCTGCAATGTGACCTGGCCGATTCCTTTGATAACGGCCTCATCCTTTGCAAAATCCAAAATACAGGCTGTATGCTCATCCAAACCGAAAATGGAAACGGCCGGCGGCAAAGCAGCCACCAGCTGCTCGAAACGCGGTTTGCCCATAAAACAGAACCGCGTGTCATGGTTACCCCCTTCTGCATTGTTCCAGTGCGGCACAACTACAAGATTAAATCCAAAATGTTCTAACAGGTCCATACCGTCCACCCAGTGCAATTCCTGGCCAACCTTGTAAATTTCATAGACCGGGAGGGTAAAGCGGCCGACGGTCAGAGCAGCTGCGCTGGCAGCCACCAGGCATCCGCCGTCCTCGATCCGCTCGATCAGAATTTTGGGTATGGCAGAAGGCATCCACTGGCGTACCGCATAGGTCGGGCTGCCGGGTCCGATTAAAACATAATCGGCCGCCCGCAGGGTCTGATAGGCCTGCTCGGCGTCGAATGGAAAAATGGTATCGTTTGATTTAAAAGAAGCGATTTCGAGGGCTTGCTGGACGTGGGATTGGAAGTAATCCCGGGCCTTTTCTGAGATCTGGTCAACATTCAACTGAAACCCCGCCGGCGTATCCAAAAAGACGGCTCTGGGTGCGGCCGCCAGGCGCCCCAGCAATTCTTTGTGAACTTCCACCATGGTGGCGGTCAGTTCACCGGATCCCATCAAAACAATCATGCCCTTTCCGGACGGCATGGCCACATCTTTCGTTGATTGGTTTCCAAACCGGGTGCTTTGCACCCGGTTTCACCCGCAACGATCGAGGCAGTGCGTGCCCCTTTCTTTTACCGCCTTTGGCGGTAAAATCCAAGCCACCCGCTGTGCGGGTGGTCGTTGACTCAGGGTTGAAAAGGGGTGATGGGTAAAACAGCCTGGATCGACAGGCCGTCAGCCACTCCCCTGTAAAGCTTTATTCGAGCAAACGAAGAAAAATATATCTTTTAATATAAGGAAGAATTGTATTTTATCAAACAGTATTTCTTTCGTCTTAAGGCTTAGCCCATATTTTATAGACCGATTGTTAGAACCTGAATTTTGCATTAATTTTCATGCAAAATTTAGGTAGAAAATTATTTGACATTGCCCGGCAGGCAGATTTAATACATCTATCGCGTAGGGGTTACGATTGAAGTGCCGACGATTCATTCTCATCAGAAAGGACGGTTATGAAGTGGTTTAAAAGATTGCTGGGGCTGCTGTTGATTATAATTGTCGGGGTTATCATTGCCGCTCTGATCGTGATCAATCCATTCGGCGCTTCACCGTTTAATCGCTACACCAAAAGCGGGAGCCTGGTTCTGCCGGGCCTGAAAGAACCGGTCACGGTCCATCGCGATGAAAAAGGCATGGCCTATATTTATGCCGCCAATATGGAAGATCTTTTCTTGGCCCAGGGGTTTGTGACCGCGCAGGACCGGCTCTTTCAAATGGAGCTGACCAAGCTGTTCGCATCCGGTCGCATCAGCGAACTGGCCGGTGAAAAAGCGAAGGATCTGGACATCCGGATGCGAACCCTGGGCTTCCATCGCCAGGCCACCAGACATATCCCTTTGCTCGATGACAAAACCCGAATGTATTTTCAAAAATACGTGGACGGCGTGAATGCCTATATTGAAACCCGCCCGCAAGCGTATCACCTGGAATTCAAGCTGGCCGGGATACAGCCCTCGAAGTGGAGCAGCGCAGATTCCCTGACGATTTTATACTATATGGGCTGGAACAGCGCGGGCAATATTCGATCTGAGATCATCGCCCAGATGCTGGTCGAAAAACTGGGGCCCGTTAAAGCGGCAGAAATTTTTCCCCTCAACATCAACCCGGACGATGGGCCCCGGACCGGCGCAGCCCGGCAAAATCCGGTATTCGTTGCTGCCCGGCTGGGCGCGGCGTTTGACAAAAAACTGCTGACCCATTTGGATGCCGGGTCGTTGCGGCTGGGCAGCAACAACTGGGCTGTTAATGGGGAATTTTCATCCGGCGGCAAGCCGATTCTGGCCAACGATCCCCACCTGGAGGCCACCCTTTTGCCGGGCCCATGGTACCCCTGCGGCCTGATCACGCCTCAATTTCGGGCAGTCGGCGTCAATATTCCCGGTATGGCCGGGATGCCGATCGGCCGGACCGAGCATATCGCCATGGGAGTCACCAATGCCTATGGCGACACCCAGGATCTGTATGTTGAAACCCTGGATCCCGATAATCCGGGCCACTATCTGGAAGGAAACCGATCCATTCCGTTTGAGGTCATCGAAGAAGTCCTCAAAATCAAAGACAAAAGCGCTGCCGGCGGGTACCGCACCGAAAAAATCAACATCCGGCTCACCCGCAGAGGGCCGGTCATCTCCGGCGTCATGCCCGGCCTTTTAACCGATAAAGTCATATCCATGCGTTGGTCGAGTTTTGAGGCCATGGCGCCCTCGGTGGGATTTGAACGATTGCTTGAGTGCCGGACCATTTCGGAAGTCCGCCAGGCCCTTAAAGATGTCAATCAGGTCGCTTTGAATTACGTTTTTGCAGATTCCCGGGGGAACATCGGCTGGTCGGCCACCGGAAAACTTCCCGTCCGAACCCAGGGTGAAGCCCTGGTCCCATATGTCGTCCACGACAGCCAGGATAACTGGACCGGCTGGATTCCCTGGCAGGAGATGCCTCACACGGTCAATCCGGCCCGCGGGTGGATCGGCACGTGTAACCACCTGACCGTAAAACGTGATTTCCCTTATCACTATGCCAGCGTCATCGCATCGTCTTATCGCTACCGACGGCTGATCGAGTTGATGGATACGCCCGAAAAAAAATCAGTTGATGATCACTGGGCATTTCAGCGTGACACGGTCAACCTCATGGCTCAAGAAATTGGGCCGATCATGGCGCGGGCGCTGGCAGCGCATGCCGATACCGAAAAACTGGGCCAAATTCTGGTTGGGTGGGATTTCAGCGATGATCCCGAAAGCGCGGCTCCGACCGTGTTTCAGGCCGTTTACCGTGAATTTGCGCTGCTGGTCTTTGCCGATGAACTAAGCGAAGAACTGGCTAAAAAAATGCTGGCCGTCTGGTATTTCTGGCACGAGCGGCTTCAGCATATGGTGCTCGAAGGCCAATCGTCCTGGTTTGACAATATTCTTACGGCTGACCGCCGGGAAACCCGCGACGACCTCTTCCACCAGGCGGGTTTAAATGCCATTAAAAATCTGGAGGCGAAACTGGGGAACAACCCCGATAATTGGCAATGGGGGCAGGTGCACCGTCATGATTTTTTGAGTCCCATCAGGCGCTCGGGTGCCGCCAAGGATTTTCTGGGCTGCGGTTCGCATCCGGCCGCCGGATCTGGAGAAACCCTTTACCGTGGGATATACGAATTCAACGCGCCTTTTAAGATCACGGTTTCAGCGTCCCTGCGGATGGTGGTTGACATGGCAGACCCGGATAAAATCCTGGCTGTGCTGCCCGGCGGCGTGTCCGGACGCCAGTTCGACCCCCATACCACCGACCAGGTCGAGCCCTTTATGAATGGTGACAAGCTGTACTGGTGGTTTAGCGACAACGCCATCAAGGCGCACACCCGTCAAACCTTAGCCTTGGAGCCGCGCTTATAGGCGTTGATATTCATTCAATGCTTGTAAAATTGTTCAGTAAGCAGTATTCAGACCTAAATGCTTTTTGACGGTAAAAGGGGTGTACTGGCAAATCTTGAAATTACATGCCAGGTTGGACAAAACCATAAAGCAGAGTGATAATCGCGTGAAATCGGATGCAGATAAAGTAAAACGGATTTTGACTGAGCATTCGATTTGGGTCCTTTCATTGGGCAAGTCAGGTAATTTAGCTGATTTCAGAAACTGGAATTTAGATGATGCCAGCCTTGAAATGGCAAATTTGCCATTTGCCAAACTACAATTTGCGTCATTAAAAGATGCCAATCTATCCGGCGCTAATTTTCGGCAAGCGGAGCTTTTTAACGTCAGTTTGAGAAGTGCAAACCTCGATGGTGCCGACTTTGAAGGCGCAAATCTGGCTAAAAGCGACCTGAGTTTCTCGAAATGCACGGGAACGAATTTCTGCGATTCAAATCTGGAAGGTGCCAATTTAGAAGGCGCAAATCTTGAAAATGCCAATTTTACAAGAGCCATTCTAAAGGGTGCCATCTTTAAAGGAGCTGATCTTTCATTTTCGGAGCTGGTTGATGCCAATATCGAAAGCGCTAATTTTGACGGTGCAGAAATTGAGACAGCCAACTTTGAAGGCGCTAATCTCGACAAAGCCAATTTTGAACAAACATCTTTTAAAGTTTTGAATATCGGGGAATATTTACCCGAGGCCGAGGCTAAAGATACCCGTCATTCTGAATTGATGGCAAAAGAAAAAAAATCCCCGGAAGCTGGGATCGACAACCCATTGTTTGATCAGTCCGGCTTAAATAAAAGTTCAAGCACTGAATCGGCAAAGAAGGAGGATTTAGTCGTGGATTCTAATTCAGTCAATCCAGATAAGATAGAGGCGGCGGTTACCAACTTGATCAATCAAGTAAAATCTGACATCCACGTAGATCAGGTAAAGGCAAGATGCAAGCAACAACCTGATATCGAGAAAATAGCTAAGGTTGATTTTGTACGTGGCGCCATCATTACCCATAATGATAAGGTCGCATTTAAACTGGATTACAAAATTTCATACAAACTAAGCTTATTGATCGATCTCAAGGGTAAACTGATCATGGATTTTCCAGATCGGTTAGAAAAATCCTAATGCAAAGCGGAAAATATTCCTTTTCATCTATAGCGGTTGTCATAATTATGTTCCGATTGCCAGATTATTAATATGCGAAAAGGGAGTTTGTAACAGACTGATATTATTATAAACCTGACAACCGCTATATTATTGTTTTATTTAAAATGTATATTACTCAGGCGACCGAGATCTAGCAGATCTAATTACAATGGCTAAATTTCTTGAAACGCCCTGCAATGTTTCTAACCACTCTGTGCGAATTTCCTTTATCTTTAATAAAATAACAATGCCCCATAATCTTTAGTAGCAAAACGGTAGCAGTTAACAACAAAGGGGCTATGGCACAAGCCATAACCCCTTGATTTTTATGGTAGGCACGGTGAGATTTGAACTCACGACTTCTACCGTGTCAGGGTAGCGCTCTCCCCCTGAGCTACGTGCCTTTATAATGGTATTCTCACCTAACACCGGTATGGTATAGTGTCAAGAGCTAATCAGTCGATCGGATCTCAGCTTGGAACCAGGGTAATTTTCAAATTGCTCTGTGTAATTTCATATATGTTGATGCCAAAGTTCTCAAAATTTTGTCGCATCAGGGCCGCGGCCAGTTCCTGGGCTTTGCCCTTGTAATCAATGATCAGAGTCGTCTCATTGGGCTTGATTTCTTTGACACGGATCCCTCCGACGCCGGATATGCTTGTCAGCGCCCGGCGAAACTTGACAAAATTAGCAAGATTTCCGGTCCCTTCTACAAAAACTTCCACTTGCGATGGTCGATCGGCCAATCGGCGCCAGGCGGTGTCCAATTGAATGGCCAGATCATCTCCGACCAGGGTCGCCACCATCGTCAGGGCTTCTCGCCCGCCCACTTCTTCGTTGATGTTAGCAGTCACCGAGGTCCGTGAAATATTGGCCAGCTCTTCACCGTTTTGCGTTCGCAGCACGCGTGCGTTCAGAATGGCTTTGAAGGATTTTAAATCATCTCCCATAATACTGGCAGTAGGGCTGGCAACAGAGGTGCCCATGATAATCACATCGGCCTTCAAACGGTTACCAATATCAATGGCGGATTCATCGCTTAACGCCGGCGTCGCTGCGGCACCCGGATCCGTCAAATTACCGATTCCGGCACCCCGATGATCTACAATCGGAAAGCCTCTGGCTTTTAAAATGTCTGCCATGGTGGCTTCAGCAATCGCTTCGAAACCACCCATTTGCTGGCCCCACCAATATTGCGGCACATCCTCTTGAAGGCTCTGTTCCGAAACCAAAAAAAGTATGGCGGGCCGCTCTACTTTCGCTCTGAGGATATCTGCGTCCGAGAGTTGCCTGGCAATTTTCTTACCCGCCACCCGGGCCTTGACCAGAACCCGATAAAGCTTGCCGGACTGAGTTTCAGTCAACACTTTGTAATCCAGAACAAAGGCATTGGGTTTGGCATATATAATCTCATTCACCTGCGGAAAATATTCGATGAGGGAATTGACCTCCAGGACCTCTTTGGTCATCAGGGCCACCGCCAATACCAGGCTTTCCGATATGGCAGCTTCCCGGGCTGCCTGAATATTGCCGCCTTGAATCTGACTCGTTCCAACAACGACAAAGGTCTTATTCTGCACCTTCTTTTCGGCATAAGCCGCAACAGAATGTGACAGCATCAGGGCCATCGCAATGGCAACAACCCGCCCATAGCTTTTGAATGACACTCCGCGCATTTTTGACTCCAGTTTTGTCAAAATAATAATGGTAATATCCCTTAAATGAATTTTACAATAAATTCAAAATTTAAGCTACTGATTTGAAATGTAGAACTGTTTTTAGAGGTCCAGATTTTGTTTCAGGGCTCCCGCCAAACGGCGGGATTTCACATCTGTTTCCAAAAAGATTAAGGGGTTCAAATGGCCGCAGACTGGATGCGATGGATTTGTTAATAAAAGAAATAGAAAAAATTAAACTGGCTTCAGAATGTTAGATTTTGTTCGAGGGCAAGGCGTGATTCGATTCGAAACCGGAGCGTACACGTAAGTACGTGAGCATTTCGAATCGGATCACAACACCGCCATCGGATAAAATATGAAATTTTGAAGCCAGTTTTTATAATCGGCGGGCGATTGCATAGTCCGCTATATCCAACATCGAGTCCTTAAATTTGGAGGTCTCGAAAATCGAAAGGGCTTCTTTGGCTTTATCAACATGGGCGCTGGCCGTTTTTAACGTATAATCAATCCCGCCGTTTTCCTCCAACAGCGCCACCAGGGTTGTAAACTCTTCATCCGTAAAGTCTTCATTCTGGATGATCTTAACCATTTGATCACGATCAGCGGAATCGGCCTGTTTCAGGGCCTGGATAATCGGCAGTGTCAATTTGCCTTCTTTGAGGTCCGTCCCGACCTCCTTTCCCAGGGCGGCGGTATCCATAGTGTAATCAAACAGATCGTCAACCATCTGGAAGGCCAGCCCGAGGTAGTAACCGTAATCGGACAGGGCCTGTTCTTTTTCCGGGGACGCCTCCGCAATGACCGCGCTTACCGTGCAGGCGGCCTGGAAAAGAACGGCAGTTTTACGACGGATAACCTCCATGTACTCTGCTTCGGTGAGCGTGACATCGCCTTTGCGCATCAGCTGATGGACTTCGCCGGTGGACATGTTCTCGGTTAAATCAGATATGATATGAATGACTTTTATTTTACCGGAATCCGCACAGATGGCCAACGCCCGGGCAAGCAGAAAATCTCCCACCAGAACAGTGACGGCGTTGCCGTACACCGAGTGGGCGACCGTTTTGCCGCGCCGCAGAACCGCATCGTCGATGATGTCATCGTGCAAAAGCGTGGCGGCATGCAGGTATTCCATGGCCGAAGCGACGGACTTGGCGTATTTGTCGTTATAACCACAGATTTTAGCGGCCAGCACCAGCAGCAAAGGCCGCAATCGCTTGCCGCCGGCAAATAAAATATGGTTGGCGACTTCGGACACAAGATCAAGGTAAGGTTTTAAATTCTCCGATAACTGTTTTTCGATTTCATCCAGGTCTGCTTGGTTTTCCGCCAGAATCCGCTTTTTGAGATCCTTCATATGGCATCTCCTATGAGGTCATATTCCATTGCATCACTTACCTTGATTTGTGAAAATGATCCGATTGCCGGAACCGGCTGCCCGGAGCCGGATTTAATGTAAGTCATGCCATCGACTTCAGGCGCCTGGAATGGCGTCCGGCCGGCATACAAATTTTTCTCCACCGGCTCTTCGACTAAAACCGGTAACGTTTGACCGATATATTGCTGGTAATTTCGAGCGGATATGTCCAGCTGGCATGACATCAGCTGGTCATAGCGCTCTTGGGCCACTTCGACCGGTACGTGGCCGGGCAAACGGTGAGACCGAAGATCCTCGGAATCGGAGTAAAGGAATACACCCAGGTGATCAAACTGCGTGTTTTCCACGAAACGCAGCAGTGCCTTGAAATCCTTTTCGCTCTCTCCGGGAAACCCCACAATAAGGGTGGTCCTTAAAGAAGCGCCCGGCACCTCCGCTCGAATCTTGTCAAATAGTCGATCCAGGGTGCGCCGGTTATAGTTGCGACCCATTTTTTTAAGAATGGAACTGCTGACGTGCTGAATCGGGATGTCGAAGTAAGAGCATATATTGGGATACGATGCAACTGTTTTGATAAAAGCATCATCGATGCTTTCCGGATGCCCGTAAAGGACGCGGACCCAGGCGCCGGGACCGGCTCCGTCCTGTAACGGCAGGCCGGCCAGATTTTCGACCAGCTGACTGAGAGATGCCGGCGGCTTCAGATCTTTGCCGTATGAAGTCGTATCCTGGGCCACCAGGACCAGTTCTTTGACACCGGCCGCAATCAGTTCCTGCGACTCTGAGAGAATATCCTGCGGTGGCCGGCTTCTCTTTTTACCGCGCAGTTTGGGAATGATGCAATAGGTGCATTTCTGGCTGCAGCCCTCGGCTACTTTAAGATAAGCCATATGCGAGGCGCTCAGGGTGCGTGGTGCATTTTTTTCCTGCGGCAAAATGGTCGCCGGGTCCGGCAGCAAACATCCGTCGGAAAATGTCGATCCTTCAATGGCTTCTACAATGCGGTCGAAGGCCCCGGTTCCGATAAAGGCGTCAACCTCAGGCAGCTGTCCGGCAATTTGATCGCGGTAGCGCTCCGGAAGGCAGCCGGCGACAACCAGTCGTTGACATTGACCCGAATGTTTATAATGGGCCAGCTCGAGAATCATCTCGATGCTTTCATCGGCGGCATCCTCGATGAAACTGCAGGTATTGACCACTATGGCGTCTGCCTCTTCGGGATCCTCGACAATCGACCAGCCGGCCTTTTTGATGCGGCCGAGCATGATTTCGCTGTCCACCTGGTTTCGGGCGCACCCAAGACTGAGCAAAAAAATATTCATCCTGGCATAAGTTAAGAAAATTTTATGAAGAGTTCGTATTTATCGAACTATTGCTGATCAGACTGAAATGTAGGTACTTAAAAAGGGTTGTCAATGCGGCTTCTGTGGCGATTTTTTAGACAAAGGGAGGGTTGTTTTCAGAGGGGAATTCTTTTTTTTCCAACCACTTTGGATACGGCCCTAAATATCTGAAAAATCTGCTGATCTAAAATCGATACCCAGCTTCTCGGCTTTATCACTAAAATCTTCTAAAATCTGCTTCAAGGCCAAGCGCTGCTCTTCAGTATACAGGAGATGTAAAGTGGTCATATGCTGTTTGCCGGCCGACAGTTGCCGGAGGGTCACGCCAAACTCTTTTGCCAGGGACTGTAGGTTCTGAATGACTTCTTCCACGTTCTGATAGCGGTGCGCAGGCTTGCGGGCACAGGCTTTGAAAATGAAGCGCCTGAGATCTTCGGGCAGATCCGGCCTGAGCGTGGCTGGATCGGGAATGTCTTCACTCAGATGCATTTCCGATAATGCCAACAGATCATCTTCCGGAAAGGGTCTCTGGCCTGTGACCATTTCATAAGCTGTAATCCCCAGTGAATAGATATCGGTGCGCTGATCCACCGCCTCGCCTTCGATCTCCTCGGGGCTCATATAAGGAACCGATCCCAAAAATTCAATGTTTTCAGTGCCAGCTGGTGCTGAAAGCCCGAAATCCAGGATTTTTAATTGGCCGTCATCTTTGACATACATATTTGCCGATTTGATGTCACGATGGATGATGCCGTGGCGGTGGGCATAGAGTAGGCCGGTGCAAATCTGAAGCAGCAAATCAATGATGCGGCGGAAAGGCAAAATCTTTTCCCGGGCGAGAATGTCTTTAATGGTTTCTCCCTCGACAAGCTCCATAATGATAAAAACTGTCCGAAACTGTTCTTCAAAATCATAGACCTTGATGATGTTTTCATGGTTGAATGAGGCAATGGTTTGGGCCTCATTGTGGAATTTGCTTAAAAAATCAGCGTTCATGGCCATGTCGTGCTTCATCATTTTGACAGCTACGGGCATATTCAGCCCGGCATGGACGCCCTTGTAAACGATGCTAAAACCGCCCTGGCCCAGGATATCGGTAACCCGGTATTTACCGATTGCCCTTTCGGCCGTCAGTTTGCGGGAATTGAAGCGGTCCGCGATAATTTCGGTGAGGATCATTCTCAGTTCAGGGTGCAATTCAACGAGGACATCGAATTGGTCCCGCGTAATACCCCACACCTTCATGTCGGTTTCGGCATCCACATGGGCGCTGCGCGGCTCGCCGGTCAAAATCGCCATCTCACCGACGATGTCCCCTTCGTGCATGCGACCCACGGTGTGCAGCTCGCCCTGCTTTTCCACCCTGGCCACACAGCTGCCCTTGCGGATGATATAACAGCTGTCCCCCGGGTCGCCCTGCTTGATAAACCGTTCCCCGGCCTTGATCTGCAGGCTGTCAAAGCAATCCATTATAACAGCGGCGGCATCGCGTGAGATCCCGTCTAAAAACCGTGTGCCTTTCAAAAATTCATAGTCTTTTGGTTCCGTCATAGAGCTTCATCCATTTTATAAGTCTTAAATTGACACTTTAAATCGGTAACCGCTCCTGCTTCGCTAAAGCTTCGCAGGACAGGCTTTCATGACCCGGAGAGCATCACCCACGACGCACCAGGCAATTCAGGCCGGATAACGACACATCATATTGCATCATAATAAAAAATCAGCAGTATCTTCTGAAACTGTCAAGACTTTTTCAGAGGTTTATCTAATTTTGTCAGATTAGAGAGTAATCGCTATTTCCAAAAGGCTTCAGCCGCTCTTTTACAGCCCATCGAATCTTTTCAGAAATATGTTTGCCGATACCTTCAACGGATCGTAGTTCTGCGCCGGTTGCCGTCACGACTGCCTCCACACTGCCAAACGCTTCAAGCAGTCGCGCAGCTCGCTCGCTGCCGACACCCGGCAGCCCCTGCAAAATAAAGAGTAGTAGGGGGACGTCCATAAATATATAAATAACTATCCATCTATTAGCTGATATTGATCCTCCCTGGCAATCTTTTCCCCCCTCCGGACCGCAAAACTGACTGCCGGTTGTGTGAGGTTTAATTTTTTTGCCAGATCGGTCTTGCTCATTCCCAGCTCTTTGGAAGCCCAATAGCATAGCAAATCCCGCGCATTGACCACCAGCGGCCTCCGGCTCTGCTCCCAAACCAGTTCCAGCGGGATGTCCATCACGGCAGCCACGCGGCGGGCAACCCGTTCGAGGTCAAATCCCTCTGTTTGTAGTCGGTAACGTCGTTCCAGTTGTTCATCGGCTTCTTTCAAAACCGCTTCGACAAAATCGCTGTCTCCTAATATACGCTCATCCCCCTTGACGTGTACCCCTTCGTCTCTTAAAGCACTGAGAGCCGACCATCCACCGACACTGCGTATCAGCCCGCCGCCGACGAGATCGGGCCTGCGGCCATGCTTGACGCCTTGTTTGACAAAATGCCGGTATGCTTTGCGGGCATCGGATTTTCGTTTGCCAAAAAATCCCAGCACATAATCGACTTGCTGCCATTCAGCTTCCACTTTCCCGACCACCGCGCTGTGCCCGCTGAATGGATATTTGTCCAAAGCTTTAATACTATCAACCAAATTGGCGCGCAGGGGATTCAAATGGATGTAGCGCACCAACTGCCGAAAATAAGGCTCCTCCTGGCAAAGAATTGATTTATAACGGTTTTGAAACAGATGGCCGTGACGGTGGTGACGGCGGTTAAAATAAACAGCATATCCGGTTAGCAATCGACGCATGATGGTGGCAATTGGAGTCAGACCGGTTTTCAACAGCAAATGGAGGTGATTGGGTATCAGGGCCCAGGCATAAATGGGTGTTTCAGCTTCGCTAAGGATATCTTCGAGTCTTTTAAGAAACTGATTGCGATCCTTATCGTCTTCAAAAATCTTGCGTTTCTCGATTCCTCTGACGATAATGTGGTGCAGCGCACCGGGAGCATCTATGCGGGCTTTACGCGGCATGTGTTTTCATTAGCAGCCTCGAGGGGTCAGTGTCAACTTATTTATATATTTATGGACGTCCCTAGCTATATTTTCTTTCAAAAAGGCCTTGGTTGCCTTTCTGCTCGGAATATTGGTTTTCAAAAAAATGAAAAAAGCTACAGAATATCTCCTGCCCACAGCATCTTACAGAAGTTCTGCCAGGGAAGCACGGTGATCTGGGACGAGATTTTTCTCGGTCTTTGTTCTTTTGAAATGATAAAGCTTTTGCGGCATTTGTTTTCTTCATGGAAAAGATGGAGACCCTTTGTCCGATTTGCAACATTGGTCGATGCTTTGATTTCAAGAGCAACTTCTGCATTCCCAAGAATCAAATCGACTTCAGCTCCACTGGCTGTTCTCCAGAAGCTAATAGGAAATTCGAGTTTACTATAATGTCTGTACGCCCAGCATTCCTTAAGGATGAAATGCTCAAACGCCCTTCCATATTCTGTCGTACCGGGTGAAAGCGAGCGCTGCTCCAATAAATTTGACACAATTCCCGTGTCAAAGAAGAAAAATTTTGCCGTTTCGATAAGACGCCGTTTTTTCGTTTTCCTCCAGGGTGCAAGTTGTCTGCCGATCAGGGTATCTTCCAAAATTTGGTAGTACTCTCTGATCGTTTTCACCGAAACTCCTGATTCTCTTGCAGCATTGGAGTAGTTTAATAGCATGCCGTTTGTGATTGCCGCGGCTCGCAAAAATTTTGAGAAGGCGGGAAGATTTCTCGTTAGAGCTTCTGCCTGCACCTCTTCTTTCAAATAGTCTTGAACATACCCTTTTAAATCCATTTCTGGGTTTGATGCAAAGTAGTGTGAAGGTATGAGGCCAACATGCAGCGCCCTGTCCAAATCAAAAGATTGTAACTCCTTTGTAACGAGAGGATAGAGCTCAAAACGCCAGGCCCTTCCGCCCAGAAGGCCGCTCTTTTCTCTTCTGACCTTTCTTGCACTGGAACCGCACAAAATGAATTGATATCCTTTGTTTTCTATCAACCAGTGAATTTCATCCATAAGAATCGGTACTTTTTGGACCTCATCGATCACCACTGTTTTGGAAAACTGCGCTTCCAAGATCTGTCGTAAGGAACTGGGCCTTTGACTCAGAGAAAGGTAAAGATCATAGTCCAGCAAATCAATCCAGCAGGCTTCCGGAAATTGCTGTCGCAGCAAGGTTGTTTTCCCGGTCTTTCGGGGTCCCCACAAAAATGCAGAGCGATCTGAGGTCGGATCGATCTTTTGAATTCTTTCAACCAGTTCTGTTTTCGACATTATTCGTTTTTATGATAATTTTTACCATAAGTCAAATTATTCGTGATAATTTGGCATAAAGTATCAATTATCATGAAAGGATTAATAAAACAAATGGGGCAAAGTCTAACAGCTAAAGGTTTGATGGCCTTTAGATTATCTGCTTCAGACTGCTTGCAAAATAAAGATCCCATGAGGCGCCCGCACCATCACTACATAGAGCTCTTCGTTGACTTATCTATAATATTAATTTGCGTCCCTATCTATATTAAATGAAGAAAATAAAATTTTTCGATCCAGAAATAAATATAAGTGTTGATTTTATAAAAATAATGGAATAATTTTACATAAAAAGTGAGTCATTAATAATGTAATTATAGAAAGCTATGCAATGAAAAATCCATTTTCCTTTTCAGGCATCGTCGAAGATCCTGCATTTTGCAACCGCGAGAAAGAACAGACTGATTTAATAAAATTTATTGAAACTTCTCAAAATGTCTTGCTTTATTCTCACCGCCGTTTCGGAAAAACATCGCTTATTAACCGTGTTTTTAAGGATTCAAAGGGTTTTATAACCATTTATGTCGATTTGTACGGAACGACCAGTATCGAAGATTTTATCACTGCACTGTTGAAAGGGATAAGTTCGGTAGAATCTAAAATGGAAAGGCTGATGAAATTAATAAGGGAAAAAATCATCAGCTTAACAGTCAATTTCAGCATTGATATTTACACAGGCGCACCCGTGGCGATTCCGGTTTTTGCACCCGTTGATAAGAGGCCAGCGATAGACGAAATTTTTGCCTTGCTCGAATCCCTTTCGCAAAAGAAAAAGCTTGCGGTTGCTTTTGATGAGTTTCAAGAAATTTCAAAATACGGTGAAGCGGCATTTGAAAAGCATCTTCGCAAATCGATCCAGCGGCACAACAACATTGCATACCTTTTTGCGGGGAGTCAGAAACACCTCCTGGCCGAAATGTTCGCAAATTCAAAAAGGGCTTTTTATAAATTGGCAACCAGTTATCCTCTGCAGAAAATCAAGACAAAAGACTACGTCGCCTGGGTTAAAGGACTATATAAAAAGGATAGGCGCAAAATCAGCCAAAAACATATTGAAAATGTAATATCCCGCTGTGAAAATCACCCCATGTATATCCAGGAATTCTTTTTTAATTTATGGGATGCCCCGACTATTTCAATTGAAGATATTGATCGATTAGAATCAGACATTCTGAAAAAAAGGGACGCGGAATTCATAAATATATGGGAATCTCTGACACTGAACCAAAGAAAGGCATTGAAATTAATTGCCTCGACTGGCGGCAGGAATATTTATTCTGCCAATAATCTGTCCAAGCTGGGATTTAGATCTG
>JASFGH010000006.1:0-21850 GCA_050123865.1 Desulfobacterales bacterium
ATAGAGGTTCCGGTGGAAATGGTGATCCTGTGCACCGCCATGGAGGCGCGTTCAGATGCCAACGCCGTGTCGCGCACCTTCGGAATCAGCATTGGCGGTGACGGTTTCTTTCAGGAAGAGCACCCCAAGCTGGAGCCGGTGTCGACACCTACAAGCGGTGTGTTTCTGGCCGGCGCCTGCCAGGGGCCCAAGGATATTCCGGACACCGTTGCGCAGGCGAAAGGAGCGGCCGCCGAAGCACTGGCGCTCAGCGCATCCGGTGAGGTCGCAGTGGCGCCGATGATTTCGTCGATCGATCCGGACATATGTGTTGGCTGCCAGGTCTGTATCGGGCTGTGTGCCTACTCGGCCATCGAGTTCAATGAGCTGAAAGGGATTAGCGAGGTAAACGAAGCGGTGTGTAAAGGTTGCGGCAGTTGCTCCTCCTATTGTCCCAGCGGGGCTGCCAAAGTTCGGCACTTTACCGACGATCAGATTTTTGCGGAAATCGACGGTTTATTAGCCGGTTAGAAAGGAGTTATCAGATGAGTGCGTTTGAACCGACAATCGTGGGCTTTTTTTGCAACTGGTGCACTTATACCGCTGCGGATTTGGCGGGTACTTCGCGTCTGTCATACCCTTCCAATATAAAAAGCATTCGGGTGATGTGCACCGGCATGGTTGACCCCCAGTACATCATAAAAGCCTTTTTGGAAGGTGCTGATGGTGTGCTGGTCAGTGGTTGCCATCCCGGTGATTGCCACTATATCAACGGAAATTTTAAGGCACGGCGACGTATTAAGCTGCTCAAAGAGATCCTGCCGCAATTCGGCTTCGAGCAGGAGCGGTTAAGATTGACCTGGATTGGGGCCAGCGATGGGGTTCTGTTTGCCGAGATCATGCGGGATCTGGTTTCACAAATCAAGGATTTGGGACCCAGCCAGGCAAAGTTGAAGATGGTCATCTAACGTTGGGTAACTGACATTCGGTATTCGTCAGTCTGATGACCAAGCGATGCCCGAAGAAACAACGGGTACCCAGTATCGAATACCTAGACTGGAGGAACAAATGGCAATGACGACAAAAATTGATGTGAAAGAAAAGGACCTGTTGGGTGCGCTGCGCCGATTTTTAGGGGATATTCTCGCAAACGAGCAAATTGAGGCAATTTTGGTTCCTCAGTATCTGCCGATGAAAAACATGGTCATGCCCACTCTGGTAACAGATCCCGCTCACCTCAATGCTGTTGACCCCCTGGCTCCGGCTTTTCCCATGAATGCAGCCAAAATTGCTTCCCGTCTGACCCGCAAACCCACAGGCGCCAAAATTGCGGCGGTCATGCGCCCCTGCGAGATTCGAGCCTTCGTGGAACTTGTCAAACTCAAGCAAGGCCGCACAGATGAGGTCATACTGATCGGAATGGATTGCCTCGGTGCATATCAAAACAAAGATTATTTTCGTTTTATTGAGCAGAATGAGGACGAATCAACGCTTAAATTCTATCAACACGTAATGGGTGGCCATAACAGGCCGATTAACGGGATAGAACTGGCGCCGGCGTGTAAGGCCTGCGAATATCCGGTGGCCACCGGTGCCGATGTGATCATCGGGCTATATGGCATGAATATTGATGACCAGATCTTGATCCAATCTCAAACCGAGGCCGGTCAGGATGTATTAGCCCAGCTGAATCTGCCTGCAATCAAAGCGCCTGCCGCGCGCCAGGGTGCCGTTGATGAGTTGGTTAAGCGGTGCACCGCCTACCGTGATGAGATGTTCGCCAGCACGCGTGAAGCCACCGATAGTGTGGAAAAACTATCGGCGTACTTTGCCACCTGTGTCAACTGCTACAACTGCCGTGTGGCCTGCCCGGTGTGTTATTGCAAAGAATGCGTATTTGTTACCGATGTCTTCAACCATGAGCCTACCCAGTATTTACGGTGGGCAAGCCGCAAGGGCATCATCAAGATGCCGACCGATACCGTTTTTTACCATATGACACGCCTGGCGCATATGAGCACAGCCTGTGTGGGCTGCGGCCAATGCTCCAATGCCTGCCCGAACGATATTCCGGTGATGGAGCTGTTCCGCACCATTGCGCAGGATACGCAGCGGGCATTTGACTACGAGGCCGGTCGCAGCCTCGAAGAAGCCCCACCGCTGTCGGTTTTTCGAGAGGATGAATTCCCCGAAGTGGTGGGTATTGAGAATTAAACCGTAGCTGTCAAAAGCAGCTTCGGAAAAGTATTGAACCTGATAAATGAATATTCAAAAAGGTCAGGGAGGAATAAATGGCTAATGATGTAATTGAACTGGGCGGTAAGAAGAAAAGCACTTTCATGGACAAGGTGAGGCAAATCCTGCCGGACGGCGGTAATTTGAATCTTTGCCTGACGTGCGGCGCCTGCGCTTCAGGTTGTCCGGCCACCGGATTGGAAGGAATGGATCCGCGCAAATTTCTGCGGATGGCGGCCCTGGGATTGGACGATGAAATTATGAAATCGGATTGGGCCTGGATGTGTACCATGTGTCAGCGGTGCATCTATGTGTGCCCGATGAAAATCGACATCCCGCAGCTAATGTACAATGTGCGTAGCAGCTGGCCAAGAGAAGAGCGGCCGAAGGGCATACTGGGTTCATGCGATATGGCCCTGCGCAATGACAGCTGCAGTGCCATGGGGGCATCGCCGGAAGATTTCACCTTCGTGGTGGAGGATGTCCTCGAGGAATATCAGGAAGCTCAGCCGGATTTTGCTGAAATGCAGGCACCGATTGATAAAAAAGGTGCTTATTTCTTTTTAAACCAAAATTCCCGGGAACCGGTGACAGAGCCCGATGAACTGGTGCCGTTGTGGAAGATTCTCCACCTGGTGGGCGCCGACTGGACCTACGGTAGCAAAGGATGGGCAGCAGAAAACTACTGTATGTTTCTGGCCGATAATGAAAGCTGGGAGCACATTACCCGAACCGCCGCGAAACAGGCGGATGATCTGGGGTGTAAGATATTTCTCAATACTGAATGAGGGCATGTCACTTTCTCAGTCCTGGCAGGACTGAAAAAATTCGACATTCCCCACAATTTTGAAGTGAAAAACATTTACGAATACTATGCGCAATGGATTCGGGAAGGAAAGCTGAAGGTCAATTCCGACTGGAACAAGGATTTGAACATTAAATTTACCGTTCAGGATCCATGCCAGATCGTGCGCAAAAGCTTTGGGGATCCGATTGCCGAAGATCTTCGTTTTGTGGTCAAAACGGTCGTGGGAGAGGAAAATGTTATCGAGATGCACCCAAACCGGTCCAATAATTATTGCTGTGGTGGTGGCGGCGGATTTTTGCAATCCGGATATAAAGAGGCGCGTCTGCAATACGGTCGCTTAAAAGACAGCCAGATCCAGGCCACCGGGGCGGACTATTGCATTGCCGGCTGCCACAATTGCCATGCCCAAATTCATGAGCTCAGCGAACATTATGGCGGCGGCTATGGGGTGGTGCATCTGTGGACGATCATCGGTCTGGCACTGGGCATTCTCGGTGAAAATGAACGCGAATACCTAAGAGAGGATCTAAAGGAATTTGCGGTATACGGCGCCTGAGAATAGAAAGCAGAAGGTAAAAGGCGGAATGCGCAATTGCATTTCAGGACGGATTTTAGATTTGAGACCCGTCATTATGGCTGGACGCAGAATAGGTGTTAAAACCCCTTCTGTGTCGTCACTGACCGGAGGACTTCATGAATAGAAAAATCGGTAAAGCGCTGGTTGTGGGGGCTGGAGTTGGCGGCATTCGGGCTGCGTTGGATCTGGCCGAGTTCGGCTACGGGGTGACCCTGATTGACCGCTCTGCCCATCTGGGCGGCATTCTGAGCCAGCTGGATTACCAGTTTCCCACCGATCGGTGTGGCATGTGCAAGATGCTGCCCCTGATCGATCGGGACGCAAGCTCCCAATACTGTCTGCGCAAAGGCCTGTTTCACGAAAACATCGATATCCTTCTATCCACGGATCTGGCCGCCATCGAAGGCGAGGCCGGTCAATATCAGGTCACGCTCAAGCAGCATCCGAACTGGGTCGATCCGGAGCGATGCACGGGATGCGGTGATTGCTTGGACGTCTGTCCGGTGGAAGTCCCGGATGATTTTAATGCCGGACTCAGCATGCGCAAGGCCATCTATTTGCCGGTCCCGCATGCCATTCCTAATCCGTATGTGATTGATTTTGCAGCCTGTACGCGCTGTGGTGCCTGTGTAGAGGTCTGCCCGACCGGGGCGATTCAATTGCCCGAAGAAGAACGCCGACAATTTCATATTCTGGTCGTCGATGACGAACTCGTTGTACGCGATTCTCTCAGAGAATGGCTGCAAGAAGAGGGCTTTTCTGTTGATATGGCCGCATCCGGTCCGGAAGCCCTCGACCAAATGGCAAAGCAAGCGTATCAATTGATGCTGCTGGATATTAAGATGCCGGAAATGGATGGTGTTGAGGTCCTGCAGAAGGCCAGGGAGATCCTTCCAGAATTAAATGTGATTATGATGACCGCTTATGCCACGGTGGAGACTGCCGTCGAAGCCATGAAAATAGGTGCTTTAGATTATCTGATCAAGCCTTTCGACCCCGAAACCCTAGTGCCCATGGTATTGCAAATATACCATAATTTTGCAGTCGTTGAAGGACGTCAGATCGAAGTCGGCGCGCTGGTGCTTTGTGGAGGGACCCGCTTTTTCGACCCGGCCACAGGGAAAAACACCTTCGGTTACAAAGCCTATCCAAATGTGGTGACCAGCCTGGAGTTTGAGCGCATGCTAAGTGGTACCGGGCCTTATGCGGGACGGTTGGCGCGCCCGTCGGATGGCAGGCCGGTTCAGCGGTTAGCCTGGATCCAATGTGTGGGGTCCCGTGATATCCAAATGGAGGCCGATTTTTGCTCCAACATATGCTGCATGTTTGCCATCAAGGAAGCGCTGGTGGCCAAAGAAAAGATTAGTCCGGATCTGGAGGCCACCATCTTTTATATGGACATGCGGACGTTTGACAAATCCTTTCAGCGATATCGGGACGAAGCCGAAACGCTTCATGGTATCCGTTTTGAAAGAGGGCGGGTCCACTCGGTGGTGCCGGATATAAACAGTGGTGATCTCATCTTGCGGAGTGTGGATATTTCCGGCCAATCCCGTGAGGCGTCCTTTGATATGGTGATTCTCAGCGTTGGCCAGCGGCCGGCTGAAGGCATCCCGGAACTGGTTGATATGTCAGGCATTGAACAAAATTCATGGGGATTCGGGCAAATAGAGCCTTTTTCTTTGACGCGCACCCATCAGAGCGGAATTTTGTTGGGCGGTTCTTTTGCCGGCCTAAAAGATATCGGTGATTCCGTTACCCAGGCATCGGCGGCCGCATTAAACGCCTCGCGCGTGATCCACACCGCCGGAGGCAGCCTGGCTTTGGAATCGCCACGTGCTGCTCCAGCAGCTGATGTCATGCGGGAGCCGCCCAGAATCCTGGTGATTGTTTGCTCCTGCGGAGAGCGGTTGGCGCAATGGGTCGACCCTCAAGAAGTCACCCAACACCTGACGGCCGATCCCCTGGTTGAACGCGTCGAATTTCTGGGGCAGATCTGCACCGCCACCGAATGGGAGCGCCTTGTAGAGCTGGTACAAACCGGCCAACCGAATCGTCTTTTGATGGGTGCCTGTCTTCCCTATGTTTACAAACGTAAACTCCAGGAGTTGGGTGGACAGGTGGGGCTGGATCCTGCCCTGATGGAAGTGGTGGATCTCAATTCGGTGTGGACTCTGCAGAAAGCGGAATCGAGTGATAAGCAATTCATTTATCAAGGCATTATTTCAAAATTGGAAATGGGCCTGGCCAAGCTCAAATGGGCGAATCCGGAAGTTGTGGCCACCATCCCGACCACTCAAAGAGCTTTGGTTATCGGTGGCGGCATTGCCGGCATGACGGCAGCCCTGGCAATTGCCGACCATGGATTTGAAGTCGATCTTGTGGAACAAACGCAAAATTTAGGTGGAAACCTGACCTGGTTACAGAAATCCCTGGAAGGGTATCCCACAAAGCCATTGTTAGAGGAAAGTTGCGTCCTGGTTGAAAAGCATCCCAAAATCAGTGTGCGAACTGAATCGCGGGTGATTTATACCGTTGGTGAGGTCGGGAATTTTGAAACGACGCTGGAAGGACCCGATAACACAGCGGTCACTCTGAAACATGGTGTAACCATTTTGGCGACCGGCGGGACAGAAGCCGTTACGACGTCCTACGGATATGAAACCAGCCCGGCGATTATCACTCAGAAAGAATTTGAAAAACAACTGTCCGCCAACAGCATCGATCCCCAACAGCTCAATTCGGTGGTCATGATACAATGTGTCGATTCCCGCGAGGAGCCGCGCAATTATTGCAGTCGCGTTTGCTGTGCAAATGCATTGAAACAGGCCCTCTATCTCAAGGAACACAATCCGGAGATTGCGATTTATATTCTTTACCGGGACCTGATGGCCTACGGATTTAGTGAGACCTACTACACGCAGGCCCGCAAAGCGAATGTGATGTTTATACAGTATCGTGTTGATGAAAAACCATTGGTGCAAGCTGCAAAAGACGGCGTGGAAGTAACGGTGCTTGAGCCGATCATCGGGCAACACCTGAAAATTAAGTCGGATCTATTGGTATTGGCCACCGGTATCGTTCCCAACCTGCCGCAAGAGCTGGTGGAGATGTGTGGCGCAGCCCTTGATCAGGACGGATTTTTCCAAGAGGCCGAATCCAAGTGGAGACCGGTCGATTCTTTAAAGGAAGGGGTGTTTGCCTGCGGCCTGGCCCACTCGCCCCGCAATATCGCCGAAAGTATAACCACAGCCGAGGCGGCGGCGCAGCGGGCTTTGAGAATACTGGCCCGCGAGCGCGTACCGGCGGGAAAAGTGGTGGCATCCGTCCGCCATAGCCTATGCAGCTTATGCGAACGATGCATTGACGCATGCCCCTTCGGCGCCCGCACAATCGATGATGATCATGAAACGGTGCGGGTTAACCCCGTTATGTGCCAGGGGTGCGGTACCTGTGCAGCGGTCTGCCCGAACAGCGCATCTATCCTGGAGGGTTTCAAAGGTCAGCAGATGCTTGAAATGATTGATATTGCTGTCGGTTAAGTTTTGCAGAACTTTTAAAAATGAAAAATCTATTTAAAAAAATTCGACGCAGCCTGGCCTCCAAGCTGGTTTTAACGGTGGGATTGACGCTTTTAGTGACGATCACCACCTGGGCATACTTCAACATTGATTATCAAAAGACCAAGCTGATGAAAAATGTTGTCGCGGGCACCGACCGTTTAACCAACACGATTAAGCTGGGGACCCATTATGCCATGATGTTGAATTCACGGGATGACATCAACCAGATTATCAATAACATCGGTCGGCAAAAAGAAATCGAAACCATTCGAATTTATAACAAAGAGGGCCAAATCAAATTTTCAAACCAACAGGCAGAGCTCGAGACCAAAACCAATATCAAGGACGAAGCCTGCTATATCTGTCACCGCACCGAACCGCCGCTGTCTGAACTGGGACTGGATGAACGCACCCGCATATTTACGTCACAGCAAGGTTATCGCCTGCTGGGCATTATTAGCCCTATTTGTAATGAAGCGGGCTGTGCAACAGATGCCTGTCACGTGCATCCCCAGGACAAAAAGATCCTGGGTGCGCTCGATGTGGTTGTTTCACTGGAAGACACGGATACAGAACTTTCTTTGGCTAAGAGAGGGGCGATCTTTCTGGCCGGAGGCATATTTCTGGTGACATCGGCCATCATCTTTCTTTTCCAACTGCGCTTTGTCACCCGGCCGATACGCAAATTAATCGGCGGCACCCAACGGATTGCCAAAGGGGATTATCGCAGCGCGGTCGATATTAAACAGGACGATGAAATGGGGCAGCTGGCAGGGGCCATCGAGCAGATGAGTGAAAAGATTGCCGGAAAGCAGGCTGAACTCAATAAACAAAGGAATGAATATCAGACCCTTTTTGAACGGGCACCCTGCCTCATTACGGTTCAGGATCGGAATTTCAAGTTGCTCAGATTCAATCGCGAATTTGCCGAGCGGTTTGATTCCCGCCCGGGCCAGTACTGCTATGAAGCTTATAAAGGCCGAAGCCAGAAATGTTTAAATTGCCCGGTTGAACGCACATTTAACGACGGTCAAATCCATAATGGTGAAGAAACGGGCATCGATAAAGACGGCACAATGATGCATTGGATGTTGAGAACATCACCCATTTTCAATACACAGGGTGACATTGTTGCGGCCATGGAGATGAGTGTGGATATCACCCACCGGCGGCAGCTTGAAGATGAGCTGGAAAAATCAGAGAAGAAATATCACGAAATTTTTAACCACATCCCCAATCCGGTGTTTGTCCTGGATGCAGATTCCCTTGAAATTATCGACTGCAACGATAGTGTCAAAGCAGTTTATGGGCTTAACAAAGATGCGGTCATTCACGGTTCATTCTTGGATCTTTTCGCGCCAGATGAAAAAGATCGGTACAAGGGGAAGATAAAGAAATCGGCCGTCATCAACCGGGTTAAACATTTGAACAAACAAGGAAAAATCTTATTCGTCAATATTCGTATTTCGCCGGCGGAGTATCCGGGGAAAAAGGTACTTCTGGTCACGATCAGTGATATCACCCAGCGGCTTGAAACCGAGCAACAATTAATCCAGGCCAGCAAAATGGCAACCCTCGGGGAGATGGCAACCGGTGTCGCGCATGAGCTCAACCAACCCCTGTCGGTCATTAAAACCGCCAGCAGCTTTTCAATTAAAAAGATGAACAAAAAGGAGTCCATCAGCGGAGATACACTTTTTAATCTCTTATTTAAGATCGACAGCAATGTCGATCGCGCCACCAAAATTATCAATCATATGCGACAATTTGCGCGCAAATCCGATCTGGATTTCGAGAAGGTCCAGGTCAACGATGTGATGAAAAGCGCTTTTGAGATTTTCAGTCAGCAACTGATACTCAGGGGGATTAAGGTCGTCTGGGACCTTGAACGCGATTTGCCCAAAATCAACGCAGATCCCAGTCGTCTGGAGCAGGTCTTTATTAACATTCTAATCAATGCCAGAGATGCCATCGAGGAACGTTGGGGGCTGGAGGAAAGTGAAAAGGCGGATAAAAAAATTGTTCTCAAAACAAAGCGCAAGGGAGACAAAATCATCAGTGAAGTCTGTGATACCGGAATGGGAATTCCGGATGCCATTAGAGACAAGATCTTTGAACCTTTTTTTACGACCAAAGAGGTCGGCAAGGGCACCGGTCTGGGGTTGTCCATCAGCTATGGGATCATCAAAGACTGCGGCGGCAGCATTCAGGTAAATTCGAACACCCCCGAGGGTGCCTGCTTTATTATTCAATTTCCAATTCCTACGGCGAACAATGGAAAATAAAATCCTATTAGTTGATGACGAAAAAGATATCCGTGAAATCCTCCGCCTGTCGCTTGAGGATATGGGGTACGTTGTCCTCGAAGCCGAAAACGGGGTCGAAGCGTTGCGGATATTTGAAGAGACGCGACCAGCGCTGGTGTTGACGGATATCAAAATGCCCCGCATGGATGGCATCGAGCTGTTACAGAAGATCAAACGAGCAAACCCGGAAGTCGAAGTGGTGATGATCACCGGCCATGGCGATATGGATTTGGCCATCAAAAGCCTCAAATTCGAGGCGACCGACTTTATCACCAAGCCGATCAATGTCGATGCCCTGGAAATATCTTTGCAAAGAGCCCAGGATAAGATTCTTATCCGCAATCAGTTAAAAGAGTATACGGAAAGTCTTGAAAAGCTCATCCAACAAAAAACAGAGTTACAGGATCACCTTTCGTCACTGGGACTCATGATCAGCTCCATCTCTCACGGGATAAAGGGACTGTTAACCGGTCTGGATGGCGGCATGTATTTGCTGGATTCGGGGTTGGCCCAAAAAGACCAGGACCGCATTAGCGAAGGGTGGGATGCGGTTAAGCTGATGGTTGAGCGTATCCGTAAGATGGTCCTGGATATCCTTTATTACGCCAAGGAAAGAGATTTAAAATGGGAACGAATCGATGCGCTCAGCTTTGCAGAAGAGATTGCCAGAGTACTGGAACCGAAGCTTGCAGATCATGATATTGTGTTTGAAAAGCAGTATGATCGCAAAATTGGTGAATTTGAAGTGGATGCTGGATACATTCATTCTGCGTTGATCAATATTTTAGACAACGCCGTGGATGCCTGTGCTCTGGATAAAAAAAATAAGGCGCCCAAAATTTCCTTTTGCGTCGGACAGGACCAAAAGTTTATCGATTTTGAGGTTATTGACAATGGTATCGGCATGGATTCCGAGACCCAGAATAAAATCTTTACCCCCTTCTTTTCTGCTAAAGGAGAAAAAGGGACCGGGCTGGGACTATTTATCGCCAATAAGATCATTAAACAGCATGGCGGTAGAATATCGGTTGAATCCACCCTAGGCAAAGGAACCCGCTTCAGAATAAGAATTCCCAAGATTATGCCCCAAGCTGTCAAAAAGAAAAGCCAAAAAATGGCGCTTGGCTAATCATGACGATAGACAAAAGCGAATTCTGGCGATAGCTGCGTCTATCATTTCAATAACGACTATTTTAAGTCGCCATCTCTCCCATTTCTTCCGCGATTGCTTTTCCCGCACCTGATGAAAAATGATGCGAAAAACTGCCGCTGATAACGTCTTCGGGTTGAATGAATCTTTGACAACCACCATTTATGTAACAATATTTGTGATGTGTCCGACATGGATTTATAGTGGTTGTCAAAAAAACGTTCCGATTGCGGAACGCTTTTTTGCTACAACACTTATGCCGCCAGCCTTTCTTTTCGGAACATTAATATGACAAGCGGGATAAATGCCAGAAGGGGAATCAATTATGACCAAACATCCCAAAAAAAATGATACCTGTAAAATAGATACTCGATCCTTGTCCCCGCTTAAAAGCCGTTTACCGAAGATTGCCGATGAGATTATCGAAAGCTGCAGCGATCAGGAATGTTACACGCATATTGATTATGAGCCCATTCCATCCAAAGAAGGTATCATTGAAATTATCGACCGGCTCAGGGAAATTCTGTTTCCGGGATATTTCGCCCGGGGCAAAATCGACCCGCTGAATTTGAAATACGCTGTCGGACAAGCTGCAACTTCTCTATTTGATGTGCTTTCAGAACAGATATGCCATAGCATTCGACACGACTGCTGGCGATATGATCAACCCTGCAGCGATTGTGACGAGCAGGGGCATCGCCTGGCCCTGCAGTTTTTAGAAGCCATTCCGGGCCTGCGAAAGGCACTGGCGGCCGATGTACGCGCCACCTACGAAGGTGATCCGGCGGCCAAAAGCACCGATGAGATTATTTTCAGCTATCCGGGTATATTGGCCATCACCGTTTATCGGATTGCCCACATCCTGCTGAATTTCGGTGTGCCGCTGCTGCCACGCATTATGACCGAATACGCCCACAGTACAACGGGTATCGATATCCACCCGGCGTCTAAAATTGGAAAGAACTTTGTGATCGATCATGGGACCGGCGTGGTCATCGGTGAGACCAGCGAAATTGGCAATAACGTCCGGATATATCAAGGGGTGACCCTGGGCGCCCTGTCTATCCCCAAAGGCGCCAGTGACGAGTTCAGGGGCAGGAAACGCCATCCAACGATCGAAGATGATGTCATCATATATTCGGGGGCAACCATTTTAGGCGGTGAAACCATTATCGGAGCCCGTTCGGTTATCGGGGGCAATGTATGGCTGACGGAATCGGTACCGCCGGATACCACCGTTGTTATCGAAACCCCGCGACTCATCTATAAGTCAAAAGAGCAGAAGCAGATCAGGGAGAAGCTCAAGGCAGCCCACTAGAACCTATTTAAAAAATGCGTCTAAGGGCCCAGGGCTGTGTTGACCCGCAAATTGAAATTCTCACGTACTCCGTGTACGCTCCGTTTTCAATTCACGGGACGCCTTGCCCTGTTGAACACATTAACTTTTTCGATCGAGATGTGAAATCCCGCTTTTAAGCGGGGAACCCTTATCCACACTTTTAAAATAGGTTTTGGTCATTTTTTAAACAGTTCTATTCAACTTTCCAGCAACAAATAAAAAATAACGTACATCAAAAAAACTTCGTTTTTTTGAAAGGAAGGTTAGATATGAAATACCATTCCACTGTCAGCAGCACCATCGGTTCGACGCCGCTGGTGCGGTTGAATCGAATTAACGAAGGCCTGGATGCGGAAATACTGGCCAAACTGGAATTTTTCAATCCCCTGAATACCGTCAAGGACCGCATTGCGGCCTCGATGATTGCAGCCGGTGAACTGGACGGCGCCATAACGCCCAAGACGCTGATCGTCGAACCCACCAGCGGAAACACGGGCATTGCGTTGGCCTTTGTTTGTGCTGCCAAAAATTATCGCCTCTGTCTGACCATGCCCGATACCATGAGCATCGAACGGCGCAAGCTGCTAACGCATTTAGGAGCGGAGCTGGTTTTGACGCCTGGCGCCGATGGCATGCCCGGGTCTATCGAAAAAGCGCAGGAAATCCTGGCGACTGAAAAGGATTCATTTATGCCCAATCAGTTTAAAAATCCGGCCAACCCCAGAATTCACCGTGAAACAACTGCTGAAGAAATCTGGCAGGATACCGAAGGCCAGGTAGACATTCTCGTTGCCGGAGTCGGCACCGGCGGTACCATAACGGGAATATCGCAGGTCATCAAACCGCGCAAACCGTCTTTTAAAGCCATTGCTGTGGAGCCCACCGATTCTCCAGTGCTATCGGGCGGTCAAAAAGGACCGCACAAGATACAGGGAATCGGTGCCGGCTTTGTGCCGGATATCCTGGACCAGTCGCTGCTGGATGACGTGGTGACGGTTTCCAACGGCGATGCTTTTGAAACATCGCGCCAGGTGGCCAAAATGGAAGGTATCGCCTGCGGTATTTCATCCGGTGCGGCAGTGAAGGCGGCTCTAACGGTGGCCAAGCGTCCTGAATCAGCCGGCAAAACCATTGTGGTGATTATCCCCAGCTTAGCGGAGCGGTATATCAGTACGCCCCTCTTCGAAGATTAAAACCGATCTCAAAAATGCATTTAATGCTTATGAGGCGTAGATGGAGCATTTTTGAACCGCCATGGCGGCTTCCATCAAGGCTTCGGCAAAGGTCGGGTGGCCATGCACCGTGCGGGCGATATCCTCCGAGCTGCCCGCAAACTCCACCGCCAGCACACCCTCGGCAATCATGTCCGCTGCCCGGGGCCCGATGATGTGCACGCCTAAAATCCGATCGGTTTTCTCATGCGCCAAGACCTTGACGAACCCTTCGGTCTCACCCATGCAACGAGCTCGTCCCGCGCCGGTAAAAGGATATGTCCCCGCACAATAAGGAATTTTACGCTCCTTGACCTGTTCTTCGGTCAGCCCCACACTGGCCACTTCCGGCCAGGTGTAAATGATCGCCGGGATGGCATCGTAATTGACCTCACCGGGTCTGCCGGCAATGATGTCAGCCACCGCGATCCCTTCGGCCGAAGCCTTATGGGCCAGCATCGGACCGGGAATCAGATCGCCAATGGCATAAATTGAAGGAATATTGGTACGATAGGCATGATCTACCTTGACACACCCGGTTTCCGGATTGGTTTCCACACCCACCTGTTCCAGGCCCAGGCCGCCGGTTAGAGGCCGCCGCCCGACACTGACCAACAATTTATCACAGGTGACCGTTTCCTTTTTACCTTTGGTTTCAAGTTCGACCTTGATGTTTTTGTCCATTTTTTTGGCGCGGGTGACCTTCGAATTCATATGAAATTTAAATCCCTGGCGCTTTAGAACCCGCTGCAGCTTGCGGCCCACCTGGCCATCAGTGCCGCTGGCGATTTTCGGCAGCATTTCAAATACACTGACCTTGGCGCCCAGGCGCAGCCAGACCGAACCCAGTTCCAAACCGATATAACCGCCGCCCACGATACCCAGATGTTTGGGGACGGCATCCAATTTTAGCGCGTCGGTGGAGGTTATAATCTGACGTCCGTCAAAGGGCAGATCCGGTAAAGGTATGCTTTCACTGCCGGTGGCCAAAATAATGGCCTTGGCAGAAAGGGTGGTGGTTTGCTTTTTTTTGGATGAACTCGAATCCGACCTGACCGTTACCTGATCGGCTGCGGCCAATTGAGCGGCACCCGGTATGATATCAACTTTATGGCCTTCGAGCAGCCTTTTGACGTTTTCGGTCAGATCGTGAACCACTTTTTCTTTGCGGGCCATCATCACCGCCAGATCCAGGCTGATACGACCGGTTTTTATGCCGTGATCGGCAAACTGGTTTTTGGCGAGCTGAAAGTATTCGCTCGAGTCCAACAGTGCTTTACTGGGGATGCAACCCACGTTCAGACAAACACCTCCCAAGCGAGGTGCTTTTTCAATACAGCCGACGTTTAAACCCAGCTGGGCGGCGCGCACGGCAGCCACGTAACCACCGGGCCCGCTGCCGATAATGATTACATCGTAGGTGCTGTTTTCAGCCATAACTAAATCTCCATCATCATGCGTTCCGGGTTCTCGATACATTCTTTGATGCGCTTGAGAAAGGTGACGGCCTCACGCCCGTCAATGATGCGGTGATCGTAACTGAGCGCTACATACATCATCGGCCGGATTATGATCTGGTCGTCAATCGCCACGGGCCGGTTATCGATACGGTGCATCCCCAGAATTCCGCTCTGGGGCATGTTGAGTATCGGTGTGCTCAGCAGCGATCCGAATACGCCGCCATTGCTGATGGTAAACGTTCCGCCCTCTAAATCCGATAGTTCCAGTCGATTGTCTTTTATTTTATTGACAAAATCGATAATCGCCTGTTCCAGTTCTGCAAAACTGAGTTGATCGGCATGACGGATGACGGGAACCACCAATCCCTTTTCCGATCCGATGGCAACGCCGATATGATAATAATGATGGTAGAGGATGTCTTTATCATCGATATAGGCATTGACTTCAGGAAATTCCTTGAGGGCCTCTACACAGGCTTTAATAAAAAATGACATCATACCCAGCGAGATGCCGTATTTTTTCTTAAAGCGATCTTTGTACTCGGCACGCAGCGCCATGACCCGGCTCATATCAATATCGTTAAAGGTGGTGAGCATGGCCGTATCTTGCTTGGCTGCGAGCAAATGAGAGGCAATTCGCTGGCGGATCGGGCTCATCGGTTTGCGCGTGATTCTTTCTACACCGGTCTTCTCCGTCTCAGCCGACGGTTGGGCGGTTTTTTGCTGCGGCTCATCGCCCGAGACCTGCGCCGACGGTTGCAATCTTTCCAGGAATAAAATAACGTCACCTTTGGTTATGCGCCCGGCAGGGCCGCTTCCGGTAATCTGGTCCGGATTCAGGTTTTTTTCAGCGATCAAACGGCGAACCGAAGGCGCCAGGCCATCCAGATCCTGCAACGGTTCTGCCGGTGGAGCTTCGGGTTGCGGATGTGGCGGTTCCGCAACCGTTGGTGCGGGCGCTTCCGGGGCCGGCTCCTCTGGATCCGGGTGTTTTGCGGCGGGCGGTTGTGTTGCCTTTATTTCAAGCGCTTCAGTTACCGGCGGCGGTACAACCGCTTTCGCTGCAGCCGCGGTGTCAATGGTGCCGACGATGGCGCCGATGGCCACCGTTTCGCCTTCCTGAACCTTGATGGTCAGTACGCCTGCAGCTTCGGAAACAACCTCTAAAGTGATTTTGTCGGTTTCGATCACAAAAAGCGGTTCATCTTTGTTTACCGTATCACCATCGTTTTTAAACCATTGAGCCAGCAATGCCTCCGTAACCGATTCGCCCACGCTGGGAACTTTTACCTCTACTATCATAAGTGCCTCTTTCTCGTTTATTACAAAAAAATTAGGTTTCAGTGTTCAGGTTTCAGGTGTCAGGGAACCTAAGACCGAGAGCAGAAAACAACAAAAACATGGGACCGCTTTTGTTACTGAGTTGCGAGAGCCCGAACCTGCCACCGAAGACCTGACACCCGAAACCTGAATACTTCTTTTTGCTGACACCTGAACACTGAAACCTGACACCTATTGATGGCCAAAGGCCCTGAATCTATCCGGCGGCGGCCTTGCCCTTGCCTTTACGGATTGCCGGCGGTCCCAGGGCCTGCGCTATGATGGCCTGCTGCTCCAATTTGGCCAGGCCCGGAAAGCCGGAAGCCGGGCTGGAAGAGGCTTTTCTGCCAATATAATTAAATGTTTTTTGGAAAATGGCGTTCAGGCGCGGCTGCACAAATTGCCATCCGCCCATATTTTGCGGCTCTTCCTGGACCCAGAACCATCTTTTAGACTGACGATATTTCTGGAAAATTTTTTTAAGCTGTGATTCTGGAAAGGGATAGAATTGTTCGAGCCGCACGATGGCAATATCTGTTTTGTCCAATTCATTGCGGTTTTGAAATAGCTCATAAAATATTTTTCCGCTGCAGACCAAAACGGTCGTTGCCTGTTTGGCGCCGGCGGGGTCATCCAATACGGGCTGAAAATGGCCGGCAGCCAGATCGACAATGGTCGATACCGCCAGCGGATGGCGCAAAAGGCTTTTGGGAGTCATCACGATATGAGGCTTGCGAAACCGCGCTTTGACCTGCCGCCGCAACAAATGGAAATATTGTGCCGGTGTGGTCGGGTTGCTTACCTGGAGGTTGTCACCGGCACAAAGCTGTAAAAATCGCTCAAGCCGTGCACTTGAATGTTCGGGGCCCATGCCTTCATACCCGTGGGGCAGTAACAGCGTCAGGCCGCTGAGCCGCTGCCACTTGGTTTCTCCGCTGGCAATAAACAGATCGATGACGGACTGGGCGTTGTTAACAAAGTCTCCAAACTGCGCTTCCCACATCACCAGACTGTGGGGCCCGGCAAGTGAATAACCGTATTCGAAGCCCAGCACACCGGCTTCAGACAAAAGGCTGTCGTAAACATAAAACCGAGCCTGATCGGCATCGACTAAGTTTAAAGGGTGGTAGCGCGTTTCATTCTGAATATCGATCAAAGTGCTGTGGCGCTGACTGAAAGTGCCGCGGCCGCTATCCTGACCACTCAGACGCACGCTAATGCCTTCAATTAGCAAAGATGCGAAAGCCAACGATTCGGCATTGGCCCAATCAATACCCTGGCCCTGCTCAACTGATTCCAGGCGTTTTTTCAATAGGCGCTGTAATTTGGGGTTCAGGTTAAATTCGTCCGGAACCGCATTTAATTTTTTAGCCAGTGACAGCAGGATGTCTTTATCAACATCGGTGGGTATCGGTTCCTGGGTATACGTGGCGCTGATGCCATCCCACTCTTCATAGAAGCGGGACCCGGGAAACGGGCATTCGCTGCCGTGAACGGTGGCATAAGCCTGGTCCAATTGGCTGTTGATTTCCGCCGCCAACTTGTCGAGATCATCCTGACGTACAATGCCTTCCGTAACCAACTGATCGGCATATAGCTGATGCAAAGAAGGCCGTTGGCGGATACGGTCATACATTCCCGGTTGGGTAAAATAGGGTTCATCGCCTTCATTATGACCGTAGCGGCGATAGCAGACCAGATCGATGACGACATCTTTGCCAAATTCGCGTCGGTAATCGGCAGCCAGCTGCATGACACGCACAACGGCCTCGGGATTCTCGCCGTGCACGTGAAAAATGGGGACCATCAGCATTTTAGCGATGTCAGTGGAATAGCGGGTGGAGCGCGCATTTTCCGGAAGGGTGGTATAACCAATCTGATTGTTGATGATGATGTGAATCGTGCCGCCGGTCTTATAACCTTCCAGTTGTGACATATTCAAGGTTTCAGCGACAATACCCTGCCCAGCGAAGGCGGCATCGCCGTGCATGAGCAAAGGCATGACATAAGCGCCGCTGTTGTCGCCGATTAAATCCTGGCGGGCACGGGCAAATCCCTCCACCACCGGGTTGACGGCTTCAAGATGACTGGGATTGTTCATTAAGAAAATGCGTAGCGGTTGGCCGTTGGGGGTTTTAAGGTCGGCCAGATAACCGTTATGATATTTTACATCACCCGCACCGACAAGCTCCTCGGGGTTATAACAGCTTTCAAACTCACTAAGAATATCCTCATAGGGCCGATGCAGGATATTGGCCTGCACATTTAGCCGTCCGCGGTGCGCCATGCCGAAGATCATTTCCTTTCCACCGGATTCGGCTACGTGCTGAACTAAAAAATCCAGGCCCGCTATCAGGGCCTCTCCACCCTCCAGGGAAAAACGCGTGACGCCGATGTATTTTTTATTCAAAAAGTGTTCGAAAAGCGTTGCCCTGATGAGGCTGTTTAAAATTCGCTGTTTGGCATCCGGTTCCAGACGGGGTTGGTTGCGATTCGGTTCCATGCGGTTTAGCAACCAGCGGCGTTCTGAGGGATCCTGCAGGTGCATGAATTCCACCCCGACGGAGTGGCAGTAGGTTTCTTTAAGTGCCTGAATAATGTCTTTCAGGGGAGTATGTCCGGAGGCGCTAAAGCGGCGGGTGAAAAATTTGCTTTCCAGATCCTCCGGCGTCAGGTTAAAAGCTTGCAAATCCAATAGAGGGTGCGAGGTGGGGCAGGCTGCCAGCGGGTCAAGACATGCGAGCAAATGGCCCAGGTCGCGGTACCGATATATGAGTGATTCCACCCGGGATTGCTTTAGGAGTTGTTGCTCGTCAAATCCCTCGCCGGCTTCAGTTGCGCCTGAAGCCGCCAGTTCAAATCCTTCAAAAAAAAAGCGCCAGTCGTTGGAAACGCTGGTGGAATCCGCCTTCCATCTTTTGTATTGCGCCTCGATGTATTCGGCATTCCAGGCGGCAGATAGGTCCATGTTGGTTTTACCTTTTTTTTAAATGAAGGTCAGCATCCGTATTGTACAAGGCGATCATAAGGAAAACCCCTATACCTGTCAATTCATAATTGATTTGTCAGCCGTTACGCTCTCTTATGGTTATTTCATCAGTTGAAGCCAAAGTCTTCTTCGGGGTTACCTGTCTGCTTGTCATATCTGCAAATATCCTTATCTTAGTCCATACGCAACCGGGCCTTATTCGCATCATTTAACCCTTATTTAGACACAACCACGCCGGAGAACAAAAGCAATCGGCAAAGTGAATTGGAGACTGGCATGTCCGGAAGATGGAAACAATTTTTGTGCTGTTTGTTTTTAAGCGGATTGTTAACGAACCTTTTTGTCATGGATCTCTGGGGTCAGGACAAACCCAAGGGACCGCCTCCGGCCGTCGTGAGTGTCGCACCGATAAAATCCGGCACCGTTGTACCTCAGGCAGAGTTTATCGGGACGGTTTTTTATGAGGAAGTCTCCGACGTTGCCTCCGAAGTGAGCGGCCGGGTTGAAGAAGTGCGTTTTGAAGATGGGCAGCGAATTAAAATGAATCAGATTTTGATCAAACTGGGCGCCGATATTTTAAACCAACGGCTGCTGGCCACTTCAGCCACCTATGAGCAGGCGTTATCCGAGCTGGAAATTGCGCGCATTGAATTCAAGCGCCGTGAGAAATTGTTTCAAACCAAAGCCATTTCCGAGCAAATTTATGATGAAAATCGTTTCCGGGTAAAAGGCATTGAAAAGCGGGCCGAATCGCTAAAGGCCGAGGTTGAGCGCATTGAAATCGAACTGCAGAAGAAAATCATCCGGGCCCCGTTCGACGGGATTGTCATCAAGCGCCATGTGGATCGCGGGGAATGGCTCGCTGAAGGCGCGACGGTGGCGATACTGGGCAAAGACGATGTCGTTGATATTGTGGCCGATGTTTCTGAAAAATTTATTCCTTACATTAAAGCCGGGATGCCGGTCAAAGCGACCATCAATGGCCATGAAATCTCAGGATCGGTCCTGGCAGTTGTTCCCCGTGGCGATGTATCCACCCGGACGTTTCCGGTCAAAATCCGAACCCCCAATACACAGGCGCTCATCGAGGGCATGACGGCCAAAGTGGTGCTGCCGGTTGGAAAGCCCCGCAACACACTGGTTGTCCCCCGGGATGCAGTCATTACGGTATTCGGTCAAACCGTTGTTTATGCGATCAAAGATTCTCAAGCCCAGATGATTCCGGTGGCAATTGTCGGCTATCAGGGATTGGATGTCGGCATAGAGGGCGCGGGTCTGGCAGACAGCATGCAGGTGGTTGTCAAAGGCAATGAACGGCTGCGCAATGGTCAAATGGTCTCTACTTCTTTGTATGAAAATCAATGAGAATATACATTGAACTCTGATAACGGATAACGATTTTCTGTAGCCATGAATGCAATCAAATTTTCAATTGAAAAACCGGTAACCGTGATCGTGGGGGTTATTCTCATCATTTTATTTGGCATCATCGGGCTGTCGCGCATGCCGTATCAGCTCAGCCCTACCGTCATCGAACCTGAGATCAGCGTCACCACAACCTGGACCGGTGCCACCCCATATGAGGCGGAGCGGGAAATTATCGAAGAACAGGAAAAAGTCTTAAAAGGCATCCCCGGGCTTGTGGAGATGGAAAGTTCATCATTTAATTCCCGCGGCAACGTTACCCTGCGATTCAGCATTGGCACCGATCCGGATGACGCCCTGCTGCGCGTATCCAACAAGCTCGACGAAGTCCCATCGTACCCGGAAAATGTCGACAAACCCATTATCACCGCCACCGGCGCCGCCACCTCACCGGTGATCTGGATGGTTCTTAAAACCACCGGCGATAATCAACGATCCCCCTACGAGTATCGGACCTATTTTGAGAACAACATTCGACAATATCTGGAAAGAACCGTCGGGGTTGCGGATCTTTTCATCGGCGGCGGCACCGAAAAAGAGATGCATATCGTCGTCGAACCAGAAAGGCTGGCGGCCTATGGACTGACCATATCCGAGCTGATCGACATTCTGAGAGCTGAAAATATCAACATTTCTGCCGGCATCCTGGGTGTCGGCCGACGGGATTACCGCATTCGGGCCATTGGTGAATTTAGATCGCCCGCAGATATTGAAGATATCGTCATCCGCTCCACCGGCCAGCAACGCATTCGGGTCTCGGATTTGGCGACCGTGCAATTCGGCTACCAAAAATTGACGACGGCCATGCTGCATTTGGGCCAGGAAGGGATAGCCATCGGGGTCAAACCGGAACCAAACGCCAATATCCTCGAGCTTACCGATCGTCTGGAGGCTGTGGTTAGTCGCCTCAACACCGAAAAACTGGCACCCGAAAATATCACACTTGATTGGGTCTACGATCAACGACCCTACATTCGGGGTGCGATTAAGCTGGTGCGACAAAATATCCTCATCGGCGGAAGCCTCGCCATCATCGTACTGTTGATCTTCTTAAGAAACTTTATCTCTACGATTGTGGTGGCAACCGCCATCCCGATCAGCATCATCGGCACCTTTATCTTTATGTCCCTGATGGGGCGTAATCTGAATGTGGTCAGCCTGGCGGGAATCGCATTTGCGGTTGGGATGCTGATAGACAGCGCCATCGTTGTGCTCGAAAACATCGACCGCCATTGCAATATGGGAAAATCTGCCTTCCAGGCAGCATACGACGGCACCCGTGAAGTCTGGGGTGCCATTTTAGCCTCCACCCTGACCACCATTGCTGTTTTTTTGCCGGTCATTTTTATGGAGCAAGAGGCCGGGCAGCTGTTTCGCGATATTGCGATTGCAGTCACCTTTGCCGTTTCCCTGAGCCTGTTTGTTTCCGTTTCAGTGATCCCGATGTTTTCCAGACGACTTTTCGAATTAACCGGAAACAAAGACTCC